>NZ_JALPKN010000151.1 GCF_023630195.1 Actinotalea sp. C106
CCTGCTCGCCGACGGCACGGCCGGGGTCGTCGAGACCTCGCAGGCCGCGGTCGCGACCCCGCTGTGGTCCGCGCACCCCGCCGTGCGGCCGGCGCTGGTGGTGCCTGCCGAGGCGACCGGCCTGGCGCGGGTCCTCGATGTCGACCGGGCCGAGGAGCGTGCTGACGGGACCGTGACCTCCCGGGGGGCCGTGCTCGACCTCGACCCTGCTCTGCGCGCGGGGCTCGGTGGCCTCGTCGCGCTGCCCGGGACCTGGGTCGAGCACGAGGACCTGCGGGTCGACGGCGAGCAGCTCGACGGGTGGGTCGACGCCGCGGGCACGGTCCACGCCGCGACCAGCCAGGGGCTCGCCGTGGCCCTCGCGACCCTCGTCGGGTGGGAGCACCGCGACCGCCTGCTCCGGCTGCTCGCCGACCCCCGGGCCCTGCCGGAGGTGCTCCTCGAGCTCGCGGGGGACCTCGCCCCGTGACCTCCCCTGCTGCTCGCACGACCTCCCCGGGGCGCCGGACCCTGGCCCTGGGGGTCTTCCTGCCCGTGGTGGTCTTCGAGACCGGCCTCGGTGCGATCCTGCCCGTGGTCGCCCTCACCGCGGTGGACCTGGGCGCCGACGTCGCGACGGCCGGTGTGGTGGTGGCGCTCCTGGCCGTGGGGCAGATCCTCGGGGACGTCCCCGCCGGGGCGATCGCCGCACGGTTCGGGGACCGTCGGGCCATGCTCGGCGCCTCGGTCGCCGCGGTGCTCGCCCTCACGGCTGCTGCCCTCGCGCCGTCGGTGGTCGTCCTGGGCCTGAGCCTGCTCGCCCTCGGGGCGATCAACGCCGTCTTCATGCTCGCCAGGCACTCCTACCTGACCGAGACCACCCCGGTGATGCGCCGGGCCCGGATGCTCTCGACCCTGGGCGGCCTGCAGCGGGTGGGCACGTTCATCGGGCCCTTCGTGGGGGCCGGGGTCATCCACCTCACGGGGCTGCGGGGGGTGTACTGGCTCGCGGTCGGCACCTCGGTGGTGACCGCGGCGATCGTGGCTCTGGTGCCCGACGTCGACCACCGTCGCCCGGCCGGGCCCCGCGTCCCCACCTGGCACGTGCTGCGTGACCACCGCCAGGTGCTGTGGACCCTGGGGCTGGGCGTGCTCATGGTCGGGGCGGTGCGCGGCAGCCGGCAGACGGTCCTCCCGCTGTGGTCGGAGCACCTGGGCCTGGCCCCGGCGACCACCAGCATCGTCTTCGGGATCGCCGGGGCGGTGGACATGCTGCTCTTCTACCCCGCGGGACGACTCATGGACCGGCGGGGCCGGCTGTGGACCGCCATCCCCTCGATGCTGGTGCTCGGGGCGGGCTTCCTGGCCCTGCCCTTCACCACGGGGTTCGCCTCGATCACGGCGGTCGCGATGGTCATCGGCCTCGGCAACGGCATGGGAGCGGGGATCCTCATGACCCTCGGGGCCGACGTCGCCCCACCCACCGGGCGGGCGCAGTTCCTCGGGCTCTGGCGGTTGTGCCAGGACGCGGGCGGGGCGGCGGGGCCTCTGCTCGTCGCCGGCGGCGCGGCCGTGGGGTCCCTCGCCGCGGGGATCTGGGCCGTGGGTGGTGTGGGGGTGGCCAGCGCCGGGGTGCTGGCGCGCTGGGCACCGCGCTGGTCGGTCCACGCCTCGGGGGCCACCCGTCGTCGGGCGCGCGAGGCTGGTCTGCTCGACTAGCTGGCTGGACGACGAGGAGCGGCCCTGCCTAGGAGCGGCCCTGCCTAGGAGCGGCCCTGCCTAGGAGCGGCGCCGGCTAGGAGCGGCGTCGGCGGCGCTGCTCCCAGAGGACGCCCAGGGCGCCGAGGGCGATCCCCGTGGCGCAGACCGGGATGCTGCGTCCCGTCGTCGTGCCGGAGGCGTGGACGACGACCATCACCACCAGGGCCACGGACCACAGCGCCATCCCGATCCCGAAGACCAGGCGCAGGTCGATCTCGACCGGCTCGAGGGTGCTGGGGCGCAGGAGGCGGGCGGTCCGGGAGGGGGTGCTGCTCACCGTGCCAGCGTAGTCGGCGGACCTCGCGGCGGGTGATCTCATCGCGAGAACCCTCTGCCGCGCGGCCTCGGCTTCTGCCACTCTGTCCGCCATGACGCAGACCCCTCCGCCTGCCGCGACCCAGTCGGCCTCCTCGGTCGGTGCCTTCGACCGCTACTTCAAGATCACCGAACGGGGGTCGACGGTCGCGCGGGAGCTGCGCGGTGGTCTCGTCACCTTCTTCGCGATGAGCTACATCATCGTGCTCAACCCCTTCATCATCGGCGGGGTCCCCGACGGCACCGGGGCCTTCCTCGGTGGCGGCAGCGAGCCGAACTTCCCGCTCATCGCGGCGACCACGGCGCTCATCGCCGGTCTCCTGTCGATCCTCATGGGCGTGGTCGCGCGGTTCCCGCTGGCGATGGCCGCGGGGCTGGGCCTCAACGCCTTCGTGGCCTTCTCGGTCGCGGCCATCCCCGGCATGACCTGGGCCGACGCGATGGGCCTGGTGGTGCTCGAGGGCCTGGTGATCCTGGTGCTGGTGCTGACGGGGTTCCGGGAGGCGGTGTTCAAGGCCGTCCCGGTCGAGCTCAAGCTCGCCATCAGCGTGGGGATCGGGCTGTTCATCGCCCTGATCGGCGTGTTCAACGCGGGGCTCGTGCGGATCCCCGCGAGCCTCGCGACCCCGCTCGAGCTCGGTGACTCGGGTGCCCTGGTCGGCTGGCCCATCGTCGTCTTCGTCGTCGGGCTGCTGCTCATCGCCTCCCTCATGGTCCGCAAGGTCAAGGGCGCGATCCTCATCGGTGTGGTCACCGCGACCGTGCTGGCCCTGGTCATCGAGGCGATCGGCAACCTCGGGGCACGTTCGGCCGAGAACCCGGGCGGCTGGAGCCTGGTCGAGCCCACCCTGCCGGGCAGCGCGGGGGACGTCGTCTCGCAGCCGGACTTCGGCCTGCTCGGGCAGTTCTCGCTGCTCGGCTCGATCCCCAAGATCGGGATCGTCGCGGTCATCCTCTTCGTCTTCACGCTGATGATCGCGGACTTCTTCGACACCATGGGCACGATGGTCGCGATCGGCGCCGAGGCCGACCTGCTCGACGAGGAGGGCAACCCGCCCTCGACCCGCCAGATCCTCGTGGTCGACTCGATCGGCGCGATCGCGGGTGGTGCGGGCTCGGTGTCGAGCAACACCAGCTACATCGAGTCCGCCGCGGGGGTCGGGGACGGCGCCCGGACCGGGCTGGCCGCGGTGGTGACCGGCGCGCTGTTCCTGCTGGCGACCTTCTTCGCCCCGCTGGTCAACATGATCCCGTACGAGGCCGCGACGCCGGCTCTGGTCATCGTCGGGTTCCTCATGCTCATGCAGGTCACGGGCATCTCGTGGAAGGACTACGAGATCGCGATCCCGGCCTTCCTGACGATCATCCTGATGCCCTTCAGCTTCTCGATCGCGGTGGGCATCGGTGCCGGGTTCGTCTCCTACGTGGTGCTCAAGCTGGCCGCGGGCAAGGCCCGTCAGGTGCATCCGCTGATGTACGTCTCGGCGGCCCTCTTCGTCGTGTACTTCGCGATCGACTCGGTCGAGGGTCTGCTCGAGACCATCGGGCTGATCAGCTGAGCCGCGCCGCGGGTCCTCGGCCATCCGGGGGACGTTCCGTCGCATCCCCCCGAAGAGGGGCGTAACGGACAGGTGAGCGGCCGCGAGGTGGTCTAGTGTGACGAGCCCGGGGCGTCGTGCTGACGTCCCGGTGCGTCGTCTCGTCTGGAGGATCTGGTGCGAATCTCGGTGATCGGTTGCGGGTACCTGGGCGCGGTTCACGCGGCCTCGATGGCTCACCTGGGCCACGAGGTGGTGGGCGTCGACGTCGAGCAGCGCAAGGTCGAGATGCTCCGGGACGGCAAGGCCCCGTTCTACGAGCCCGGCCTCCCCGAGCTGCTCACCTCGACCCGCGAGACGGGCCGCCTGAGCTTCACCACGGAGATCGCCGAGGTCGTCGGGGCCCGCGTGCACTTCGTGTGCGTCGGGACCCCGCAGAAGCGTGGTGAGAACGCCGCAGACCTCCGCTACGTCGACGCCGCCATCGAGGGCCTGCTGCCGCACCTGGCCCCGGGTGACCTGGTGGTCGGCAAGTCCACCGTCCCCGTCGGCACGGCCGAGCGGATCGCCGAGCGCGTCGCCGAGGTCGAGCCCGAGGCGACGGTCGTGTGGAACCCCGAGTTCCTGCGCGAGGGCTTCGCGGTCAAGGACACCCTGCACCCGGACCGCATCGTGTACGGCATCCAGGAGGGCGAGGCGGGCGACCGTGCCGCCGGCATCCTCGACGAGGTCTACGCGGCCCCGCTGTCCGAGGGCACGCCCCAGGTCATCACCGACTTCGCGACCGCCCAGCTGGTCAAGGTGGCGGCGAACTCCTTCCTCGCCACGAAGATCTCCTTCATCAACGCGATGGCCGAGCTGTGCGAGGCCACCGGGGCCGACGTGACCAAGCTCGCCGACGCGATCGGGCACGACGAGCGCATCGGACGTCGCTTCCTCAACGCGGGGCTCGGCTTCGGCGGCGGGTGCCTCCCCAAGGACATCCGTGCGTTCATGGCCCGCGCGGGTGAGCTCGGCGCGGACCAGGCGCTCTCCTTCCTGCGCGAGGTCGACGCGATCAACATGCGCCGCCGGGTCCGCATGGTCGACCTCGCCCGTGAGGTCTGCGAGGGCTCGATCGTCGGTCGGCGCATCGCCGTCCTCGGCGCGGCCTTCAAGCCCGACAGCGACGACGTGCGTGACTCGCCTGCCCTGAGCGTCGCGGCGCAGATGCGGCTGCAGGGCGCCCGGGTCGTCGTGACCGACCCCCAGGGGGTCGCCAACGCCGAGAAGGCCTGGCCCGACCTCGACTTCGCGGCCACCGCCGAGGAGGCTGCCGCGGGCGCCGACGTCGTGATCCTCGCGACGGAGTGGGCGGAGTACCGCGAGCTCGACCCCGAGGCCTTCGGCCGCGTGGTGGGCCACCGCCGCATGGTCGACGGCCGCAACGTGCTCGACCCGACCCAGTGGCGCGCCGCGGGCTGGGTGTACCGGGCTCTGGGTCGTCCCTGATCTCCGATCCCGCCCCTGACCTGGTCGAGTCCTTGACCTGAGGTCTAGGCGCGGGCCGGGCCGAGCGCCACGACGAGGGTGCAGACCAGCAGCACGAGGATGGTCGGCGTCATCGTCATGCGCTCGGCCCGGCTACGTGAGATCGCGTTCATCACGACGCCCAGGGCGAGGTAGGCGACCAGCACCCAGGCGGCGGGCGCGACGACGGCCGCGGGCAGGACGTCGGTGAGCCCGGCCCGGTCGAGGGTCACGAGGGCGAAGACGGCGTAGAGCAGGACCGACACGGCGCTGCCGACCCGCAGCCGCCCGGGGAGGACCCCCTCGTGCTGGCCGCCCCAGGCGAAGGCCCCCCAGGGAGCCCCGAGCGCCAGTGCGATCTGGAAGACGGCCAGCGCAGCCCACAGGACGCAGGCCGCGACGGCCAGGATCGGTGCCATGGCACGCAGCGTAGTGCTGGGCCGTCAGGCGACGTGGCCTCCTTTTTCGTTACCCAAGGTCATGACCTAAGATAGGTACATGCCTGATGTCTCCGGGGCCGCCTGCCGCCCCGCCTCCCTCGCAGGGGACCTGCGTCTCGCCGTGACCCACGCGGTGCGCCGGCTCCGCATGGAGCGCAGCGACGAGACGATCACCGACGGCCAGTACGCCGTGCTCGCCGCGCTCAGCAACGGTGGCGCGATGACCCCCTCGGCCCTCGCCGAGCACGAGCACGTCCAGCCCCCGCCGATGACCCGCACCCTCAACGCCCTGGTCGCCGCGGGTCTGGTCCAGCGTGAGGAGCACCCCACCGACCGTCGTCAGGTCCTCATGTCCATCACCGAGTCGGGGGAGGCCGAGGTCCGCGAGACCCGGCGTCGCCGCAACGCCTGGCTCGCGGACCGCCTCGCCGAGCTCGACCCCGCCGAGCGGGAGGTCCTGGCCCAGGCCGCCGTCCTGCTCCGCAAGGTCGTCGCCCCGTGAGCCCGACCTTCGCCTCGCTGCGCTACTTCAACTACCGCCTGTGGTTCGCGGGGGCCCTGGTCGCCAACATCGGCACCTGGATGCAGCGCGTCGCGCAGGACTGGCTCGTCCTCACCGTCCTGACGGACGACTCGGGGGTCGCGGTGGGTATCACCACGGCCCTGCAGTTCGCCCCGTTCCTCGTCCTGTCCGCCTGGGCAGGGGTGCTCGCGGACCGGGTCGACCGGCGCAAGCTGCTCATCGCGACCCAGACCGCCCAGGGGGTTCTCGCGGCCGGGCTCGGTGCCCTCGTGCTCAGCGGTCATGCCGAGCTCTGGCACGTGTACGTCTTCGCCGCGCTGCTGGGCTGCGTCTCGGCGATCGACGGCCCCGCGCGGCAGACCTTCGTGGCGGACATCGTCCCGGCCGAGAAGCTGTCCAACGCGGTCGGCCTCAACAGCGCCTCCTTCAACGCCGCGCGGCTGATCGGCCCGGGGCTCGCGGGCCTGCTCATCGCCGTCGTCGGGACGGGGTGGGTCTTCGTCATCAACGCGGCCACCTTCGCCGCGACGATCCTGGCCCTGACGCAGATGCGGCTGCGCGAGCTGCAGCACCGCGAGCCGACCCGGCGGGGCAAGGGGCAGATCCGTGCCGGCATCGCGTACGTGCGGCACCGGAGCGACATCGTCGTCATCATGGTCGTGATCGGGGTGGTCAGCACCTTCGGCCTGAACTTCCAGCTCACCAGCGCGGTGATGGCCCGCACCGAGTTCGGCCGTGGCCCCCAGGAGTACGGGATCCTCGGCTCGGTGCTCGCCATCGGCTCCCTCGCGGGGGCGTTGCTCGCGGCGCGGCGGGAGCGACCCCGGGTTCGGCTGGTCATCGGCGCGGCCTTCGCGTTCGGGGTCACGACCGGCGTCATGGCCCTGATGCCGACCTACCCGAGCTACGTGGTGGCCTGCATCCCGGTGGGGTTCGCCTCCCTGACCATGATGACGGCGGCCAACTCGACCATCCAGATGTCCACCGACCCCGCGATGCGCGGGCGGGTCATGTCCCTGTACATGGTGGTCTTCCTCGGGGCGACGCCCGTCGGGTCGCCGATCGTCGGGTGGATCGCCGAGACCTACGGCGCGCGGTGGGCCATCGGCATCGGCTCGATCTCGGCCCTGCTCGTCTCGGTGGGGGCCGCGCTGTGGGCTGCTCGACGGTGGAACGTGAGCGTCCGGTACCGCTTCCGGTCCCGACCCCACCTCCAGGTCCGCTACCTCGACCACGAGCACGACGAGGAGCTGGCGCGGTCCGACGCCGCCCGCGCGCTGTCCGCGCAGCAGGCCACGGACCGCGCCTCCTCGGCCTGAGGGTCCCTCGGCGCTCGGCGCTCGGCGCTCGGCCGTACCGGCGCGACCGGTGGCACCGCGCCCGGCAGTCGGGTGATCTTCTCGGCGTACCAGGCGCCGGCGATGTCCGAGATGCGACGATGCGTCCATGTCGACCGCCCCTGCCCCGACCCCGGCCGAGACCGTGGTCCCGACCCGCGCCGAGGCGCGTCGTGAGGGTCGTCGTCGGTGGCCGTGGGTGGTGCTCGTGGTGCTCCTGGTCCTGGCCCTCGCGGCCGGATGGCTCGTGTGGCGCGGCCTGCAGGTCGTCGAGGCCCTCGAGGGCGCCCTGCCCGAGGTCACGGCCGCCCAGGGTGAGCTCGCCCGGGGTGAGGTCGAGGCGGCGGCGGC
>NZ_JALPKN010000152.1 GCF_023630195.1 Actinotalea sp. C106
CCGCAGGGCCCGGGCCCTGCCTCGGCCCACCCTCCCGGCCCCGCACCGTCCCCAGCCGGTCGGCCCCGCGCCCGGCTGGACCGCGTCGACGTCGTGATCCTCACCGCCCTGACCGCCTTGCCGGCCGGGGGTGTCCTGCTGTGGGCGGGCGCCGGGGGGCTGATCGCCGCTGCTGTCACCGTCGGGACGGCAGCCGTCGTGCTCGTCGCGGTGCGGGTGAGCACCGCGCGGGACCCCGCCCGCACGGCACGCCGTCGGGGCGGGCGCGGGGGCTGACCCCGTACAGTGACGCGGGTGAGCCCTGCCCCCGCCGCCAACGACCGGATCGTCTGGATCGACTGCGAGATGACCGGCCTCGACCTGTCCCGCGACGCACTCGTGGAGGTGGCCGCCGTGGTCACCGACTCCGAGCTGAACGTCCTGGGTGACGGGGTCGACGTCGTCATCACCCCGCCGATCGAGGCCCTCGAGCAGATGGACCCCTTCGTGCGGACCATGCACACGACCTCGGGTCTGCTCGAGGCGCTGCCGGGGGGTACCACCCTCGCCGAGGCCGAGCAGCAGGTGCTCGACTACCTGCGCGCGTGGATCCCCGAGGCGGGCAAGGCCCCGCTGGCCGGCAACTCGGTCGGTACCGACAAGGCCTTCCTCGAGCGGGACATGCCCGGCCTGACCGGTCACCTGCACTACCGGATCATCGACGTGTCCTCCGTCAAGGAGCTCGCCCGCCGCTGGTACCCGCGGATCTACTTCGCCTCCCCTGAGAAGAACGGCGGGCACCGCGCCCTGGCCGACATCCTCGAGAGCATCGACGAGCTGCGCTACTACCGCGCCGCGATGCTCGTCCCCCAGCCGGGGCCGGACTCCGCTACCGCCAAGAAGGTCGCGGCCGGGGTCATGGCGAGCACGGTGCGGTCAGGGTTCAACGCGCCCTGACTGGACGAAAGAACGAGGCCCGAGGCTGCTTCACGGATGCTCTCCGCGATGCTGCCTCGGGCCTCGTTCGTGCGGGGTGGCTAACGGGACTTGAACCCGCGACCCCCTGGACCACAACCAGGTGCTCTACCTGCTGAGCTATAGCCACCATGATCCGTGGTGAGATCGTCACCGCGGACCGCCGAGAAGTCTACCCGCTCTCCCGGGGTGCTCCCGACCTCAGCTCGCGCGAGCCATGATCGCGTCGGCGAACCGGTCCAGCGCACCCTCGGCGAGCTCGAGGAACATCGACGGCTCGACCAGCTCGAGCTCCATGAGGACGGGCTCGCCCTCGTCGTCGCTGACCACGTCGACCCGGGCGTAGAGGAAGGTCGAGGCGTCCGCGACGTCCGCCTCGACCGAGAGCAGCCGGGCCGCCGTGTCGATGATCGTGCGGGCCACGGCGATCTCGGACTCCGAGGCGCTGCCCGAGCGCATCGTCTCCTCCTTGTACACACCCTCGACACCGACGTCGGGGCCGTCGAGCATGGCCTCCTTGACCACCGAGTGCGAGTACTCCCCCGCGACGAACACGTGGGCTCGCTCACCGTGGGTGTCGACACTGGTCAGGTAGCGCTGGACCATGACGGTCCGGTCCTCGCGCAGCAGGCGTCGGGCGTGCTGGATGGCCAGGCCGCGGGAGTTCGCGTTGATCGCGGTGTAGCGCCCGGTGTCCCGAGACCCGGCCGAGACGGCCGGCTTGATGACGAAGTCGCCGTCGGCCGGGAATCGGGTGTGCAGGGCGCGGGAGGTCAGGTTGCGCTCGGGCTCGAGCCACATCGTGGGCACGACGCCCACCCCCGCCTGCTCGAGCTCGCGCAGGTAGTGCTTGTCGGTGTTCCAGCGGACGACCGAGATGGGATTGGCGAGCCTCGTCACGGCCTCGACGCGGGCCACCCAGTCGAGGAACTCCTCGCGACGCTGGGCGTAGTCCCAGGTGGAGCGGATGACGACCAGGTCGTAGGAGGCCCAGTCGATCGAGGCGTCGTCCCAGACGGCGGGCTCGGCGGTCGCGCCGCGCGAGCGGAGCGCGTCGAGCAGGGGGACGTCCCCGGTGCCGAGGTCGGGCAGGGCGGAACAGGTGGCCAGTGCGATGCGTGTCACGTGGCGACACTAGCCGCCAACCCCGCCGACCGGGTGAAACCGGCGAGTGAGATACCCCTGGGGCCCGCGCGCGTCCTCGCCCGCAGTGCCGATCGGCCCGATCTAAGGTTGGATCTCTCGAGGGGGTCGAGTTCTTGATGCGACCACGGAGGGACGAAGACGCCGATGAGCGAGACGACGAGCCACGCACGCGACGAAGGATCCGGGATGAGCCTGCGCGAGCTGCCCGACAGCTCGCTGGTCGAGGCCTGGGGTGAGATCGACCTCGCGGTCCGGCACGCCGCCGGACCGATGTGCCAGGTGGTCGCCGAGCGGGCGTTGCCGGTGGTGATCGACGCCAAGGACATCACCTTCATCGACTCGACCGGCATGTCCATCCTCGTGCGGATCGCGCGGGACGCCGAGGCCGGCGGCTACCCGGTCCAGCTCCGCAACACCCCGTGGATGCTGCGCGAGCTGCTCACCATCACCGGCGTCGACCAGCTGCTGCCCTTCACGGACGACGACGGCGACCCGACCGACGCCCCGGGGACCGATGACCGCGAGCAGTCCTGACGCGGTCGGGCAGGTAGGCCTGACGGTCCGCGCCACCCGCCGTCGCCTCGGGCTCACTGTCGAGGCCCTCGCGTTGCGCGCCGGGGTCAGCACCGGAGCCGTGAGCCAGCTCGAGCGCGGCCAGGGCAACCCTGCCCTGCAGACCCTGCAACGGCTGGCCGACGCCCTGGGCGTGCCCGTCACGCGGCTGTTCGAGGAGTCCGCGCCCCCCGGCCACCTCGTGGTGCGTGCCCACGAGCGGCCACGCCTGCCCGATCCGCCGGAGAACGAGGGGCCCGCAGTGGTGCGTGAGCTGCTCACGCCCTCGGGAGGTCGGCTGCAGGTGATCCGCAGCGAGGTGCCGCCCGGGTTCAGCAACGAGGGACGCTCCTACCGGCACCTGGGCCAGGAGTGCGTCACGGTCCTCGAGGGACGACTCACTGTGGCCGTGGGGAATGAGGTCGTCGACCTCGGTCCGGGGGACGCGATGACCTACGACTGCACGCTGCCGCACTGGTGGGCCAACCCAGGCACCGAGCCGGCCCTCGTGCTCGGCTCGGTCACCCCGCTGGCCTTCTGAGCCCGCCGGCGCGGTCACGCAGCCGCTCCAGGACCGCCGCGTCCACCGCATCAGCCAGCAGGCGGTGCTCGAGGTTCTCGCTGTGCGCCCAGATGCTGAGGCGCTCGACGAGGCCCCCAGCGGCATGGCCCGAGACCTGCAGCAGGCGGTCGACCTCGGCCGCCGTCTCCCCGTCCAAGGGCAAGGCCGTGGCACGCTCGGGTCCAGAGACCACCACGCGGTGCAGCTCGAGGAGCCTCCGCAGCTCAGCCACGGGCTCGGGGTGGTCGTCGACCCGAAGATCCGTCCGCGCGGGGCTGCGGAGCCGGTCGTGGTCGCCGGCCCCGAGCACGAGCACCGCGGCGCTCTGGCGGCCCCTGCGGTCACCCCCCGCCCGCTCCCCCGCGGCCAGCGCGAGGAGCAGACGCTCAGCCAGCTTTCCGGGTGCCGCGGTGAAGGCTTCGACCATGGCCTCGAGCACGGTCGCGCCGGCCATGAGGTTGCCGATGGCCACGCAGTCCGTCCCGACGAGATGCCCCGCGGCCTCACTGCACAGCTCGCCGGTCCACACCGCAGGCTCCCCCGTGGTCCCCAGCACCGCGAGCTGACGGCGGGCCCGGCCCGCGTCGCCCTGCACCAGGATCTGGACGGCCTCCTCGGCCGGGACGCCGGCGCGCAGCAGGGCGAGGCCCTCCTCGCGGAAGGCGACGTTGGTGTGGGCCTGGGTCACCAGGGCTCCGTGACCTGCGGAGACGGCGGGCACCGTGGCCCCGACCGCGAGGTACTTCGACGCCGTCGCGGCCCCCAGCTCGGCACCGTCGGCCGAGCGTGCGACCAGGGAGTACGTCATGGCGTCCTCTCGCTCGTGCGGCCCGGCCGTCACGTCAACAGTGTGTAACGCTTCCGGCGTCCGCTTGACTCTGCTCGTTGAACCTTCGTCATAATGACGGATCTTCATCATACTGATGACGAGGGCGGCCACGGGGGCGGCGAGCCGACGGACGGAGAAGGGAAGCACCATGGGACGCGCTGCACGTTGGATCGGGGCAGGGGCCGCAGTGGCCCTCCTCGCAGCCTGCTCGCCCGGTGAGGGCGTCGACCTGGACGAGAGCGAGGGCGAGGGCACCGAGCAGACGGCCTCGGGCGAGACGCTCGTGGCAGCCATCGCCGGCGAGCCCGACCAGCTCGACCCGCACCGCACGTCGTCGTACTTCTCCTTCCAGGTGCTGGAGAACGTCTTCGACACCCTCGTCGAGCCCGACGAGAACCTCGAGATGCAGCCAGCCCTGGCCGAGTCCTGGGAGGTCAGCGAGGACCAGCTGACCTGGACCTTCGACCTGCGCGAGGGCGTCGAGTGGCATGACGGCACCCCCTTCACGGCCGAGGACGTCGTCTTCTCCTACACCCGCATCATCGACGAGGAGCTCGCCAACGCCTGGCGCTTCGCGTCGGTCACCGAGGTCACGGCCCCGGACGAGAGCACCGTGGTCATCGAGGTCTCCGCACCCACGCCCAACCTGCTGCCCAGCATCGGCGGCTTCAAGGGCATGGCGATCGTCCAGGAGGAGAACGTCGAGAGCGGAGACATCACCACCGCCCCTGTCGGCACCGGCCCCTTCTCCCTGGCGGACTACTCGGCGGGCGACTCGATCGACCTCACCGCGAACCCCGACTGGTGGGGCGGTGCCCCGCAGGTCAGCGGCGTGACCTTCCGGTTTGTCCCCGAGCCGACCACCGCCGTCGCCGAGATCACCTCGGGGGACGTGCACTGGACCGACAACGTCCCGCCCCAGCAGGTCGAGCAGCTCGAGGGCGACGACGCCGTGGTCCTCGGCGCTGCCGCGAGCAACGACTACTGGTATCTGGCTGCCAACCAGGGCCGTGAGCCCTTCGACGACGTCCGCGTGCGCCAGGCCCTCTCGTACGCGATCGACCGCGACGCGATCGCCCAGGTCACGCAGTACGGCAACGCGACCGTCAACCAGCTCGCCATCCCCGAGACCAGCGCCTGGCACACCGAGTACGACACCTACTCCCACGACGTGGACCAGGCCGCGAGCCTGCTCGAGGAGGCCGGCGTCGACGGGCTCGAGATCGACATGCTCGTGACCAGCGAGTACCCCGAGACCGTCACCGCGGCCCAGGCCATCGCTTCGCAGCTCGAACCCCTCGGCGTGACCGTCACCCCGCGCGAGGTGGACTTCGCCACCTGGCTCGACGAGCAGGGGCAGGGCAACTACGACGTGCTCATGCTGAGCTGGCTCGGGAACATCGACCCCGACGACTTCTACTACGCCCAGCACCACAGCACCGGGTCGTTCAACTTCCAGGGCTACGCCAACACCGAGGTCGACGCGCTGCTCGACGAGGCACGGACCGAGACCGACGAGGACGCCCGTCGCGACCTCTACGCCGCGGCCGCCCGTCAGATCGCCGACGACGCGAGCTACATCTACCTCTACAACCCCGACGTGGTGCAGCTCTGGGTGCCCGAGCTCGAGGACTACGAGGCCCGCGGTGACGGCGCCATCCGCTTCCGTGACGTGAGCATCACCGGCTGATGCTGCGGTTCACCCTGGTGCGCGCCGGCCACGCCGCCGTGGTGCTGCTCGGGGTGACCGTGGTGGTCTTCGCCCTGGTGCACCTCGTGCCCGGGGACCCCGTGCGGGTCGCCCTGGGCACGAGGTTCACGCAGGAGTCCTACGACGCCCTGCGCGCCGCCTCCGGGCTCGACCAGCCGCTGCTCACCCAGTACCTGCAGTACGTCGGCAACGCCCTGACCGGTGACCTCGGCGTCAGCTTCCGCACCGGGCAGCCCGTCACGTCGATCCTGCTCGAGCGCCTGCCCGCCACGATCTCCCTCGCGGCCGCGGCCCTGGTCGTGTCCCTGCTCATCGCCTTCCCGCTCGGCATCTACGCGGCCACCCACCACGGGCGCGCCTCGGACACCGTCGTGCGGGTCGCGAGCCAGGCCGGGGTCTCGGTGCCGGACTTCTGGCTCGGCATCCTGTTCATCCTGGTGTTCTCGGTGACCCTCGGCTGGCTCCCTCCCTCGGGCTACGTCCCCTTGACCGAAGACCCGCTCGAGTGGGCGCGGCGGGTGGCCATGCCGGCCCTCGCAGTCGGCCTGGTCTCCGGGGCGATCATCACGCGGTTCGTGCGCAGCGCGGTGCTCGAGTCCCTGGGTTCGGACCACGCCCGCACGGCGCGGGCCAAGGGGCTGCGGGCCCGCGTGGTGCTGCTGCGGCACGTGGTGCGCAACGCGATGGTGCCCGTGGTGACCGTGATCGGCGTCCAGGCGGCGACCCTGCTCGGCGGGATCATCGTGGTCGAGGTCGTCTTCGGCTGGCCCGGGCTCGGCCGGCTCACCTACGACGCCGTCGCTGCGCGGGACTACCCCGTCCTGCAGGGCTCGGTGCTGCTCGTGGCAGCCCTGTTCCTGCTCATCAGCTTCCTCGTGGACGTGCTCTACGGGAAGATCGACCCGAGGATCTCGGTCCGATGACCCCGACGACCTCCGCCTGGCGGCTCCTGGTCCGCAACCCGGTCTCGGTGGCCGGCCTCGGCGTCCTCGTCCTCCTGGTGTTCCTTGCCCTCCTAGGTCCTGTCCTGGTCCCCTACGGCCCCAACGCGGTCGACGTGACGCGCACCCTGCAGCCGCCCAGCGGGGCGCACTGGTTCGGCACCGACGACCTGGGCCGTGACGTGCTCAGTCGCGTGGTCCTCGCCGCCCGCGTCTCGCTGCAGGTCAGCGTGGTCAGCGTCAGCATCGCCCTGGTGATCGGCGTGACCCTCGGCCTGCTCGCGGGGTACTTCCGCGGCTGGGCCGACGCCGTGGTCATGCGGGTCGTGGACGTGCTGTTCGCCTTCCCCGTGATGCTGCTCGCGATCGCCATCGTCGCGGTGCTGGGCCCGGGCCTGACCACAGCGATGATCGCGATCGGCATCGTCTACGTCCCGGTCTTCGCGCGGGTCACCCGGGCCAGCGTGCTGGGCGTCCGCGAGGAGCCCTACGTGCGCGCCGCCGTGTCGATCGGCGCCCGGCCGCTCCGCATCATCCGCACCCACGTGCTGCCGAACGTCACCGCCCCGATCATCGTCCAGACCTCGCTCAGTCTGGCCTTCGCGATCCTCGCCGAGGCTGCGCTGTCCTTCCTCGGGCTCGGGGTCCAGCCCCCCGAGCCCTCCTGGGGTCGGATGCTCTTCGACGGCAAGGCCTTCACCGGCTCGTGGTGGATGAGCGTGTTCCCCGGCCTGGCGATCTTCGCCACCGTCCTGGCCTTCAACCTCGTCGGCGACGGGCTGCGTGACGTGCTCGACCCGCGCCAGCGGTCCGTCCTGGAGTCCCGGAGGGACCGATGACCAGCACCACCACCCCCGCCTTCGCCGTCGAGGACCTCGAGGTCACCCTGGGGCGCGGGTCCCGTGCGGCCCGCGTGGTCCGCGGCGTCTCGTGGTCCGTCGCGCCAGGGCAGAGCCTCGGCGTGGTCGGCGAGTCCGGCTCGGGCAAGTCCATGACCGTCCTGGCCGCGACCGGCCTGGTCCCGCCGCCGGCCCAGGTGC
>NZ_JALPKN010000153.1 GCF_023630195.1 Actinotalea sp. C106
GTGGTGCGGGGTGACGGGCGCCGGCTGCGCGCCGCCCCCCTCGGGGTCGTGGCTGCGGGCGTGGTTCAGGTCGGGCACGGGGTGAGCGTACCCGCGAGCCCCGTGGCCCTCTCCCTCAGCGGGTGTCCCCACCTCCGGTCACGACCGCGGCCCGCCCGGCCTCGAGCCGGGCCACCGGCACCCGGAACGGCGAGCAGGAGACGTAGTCGAGGCCGACCTCGTGGAAGAAGTGCACCGACTCGGGGTCGCCGCCGTGCTCGCCGCAGACGCCGAGCCCCAGGTCGGGCCGCGCCGCCCGGCCCTCCTCGACGGCGATCCGCACGAGCCGCCCCACCCCGCGCTGGTCGATCGTCTCGAAGGGGGACACGCTCAGCACCCCGCGCTCGGTGTACTCGGCGAAGAAGGCGCCCTCGACGTCGTCCCGCGAGAAGCCCCAGGTGGTCTGGGTCAGGTCGTTGGTGCCGAAGGAGAAGAAGGCCGCGGCCCCGGCCATGCGGTCGGCCGTGAGCGCGGCCCGGGGCAGCTCGATCATCGCGCCGATGGGCACGTGCAGCTGGACCCCCTCAGCCGCAGCGACCTCGGCGAGGATCTGCTCGGCCTCGTCACGCACCAGGTGCAGCTCCATGACCGAGGCCGCGAGCGGCACCATGATCTCGGCGTGCGGGCGACCACCCTCGTGCAGGCGCTGGGCCGTGGCCTCGGCCACCGCGCGGATCTGCAGGGCGAAGAGCCCCGGGACCACCAGGCCGAGCCGGACGCCGCGCAGCCCGAGCATCGGGTTGGCCTCGTGCATGCGCTCGACGGCGGCGAGCAGCGCCCGGTCCCGCTCGAGGTCGGGCCCCTCCTCACCGCGTTCGGTCGCGAGGGCGACCTTGACCGACAGGGCCGTGAGGTCGGGCAGGAACTCGTGCAACGGCGGGTCGATCAGCCGGATGGTCGTGGGCAGGCCGTCCATTTCGCGCAGCAGGTCGACGAAGTCAGCGCGCTGCAGCGGGAGGAGCGCGTCGAGGGCGTGCTGCCGCTCCTCGTCGGTCCGGGCCAGGATGAGGTGCTCGATGAGCACGCGCCGCTCGCCGAGGAACATGTGCTCGGTGCGGCACAGGCCGATCCCCTGGGCGCCCCAGGTCCGTGCCCGGCGCGCGTCGGGGGCGGTGTCGGCGTTGGCGTGCACCCGCAGCCGCCGCACCGTGTCCGCGTGGGTCAGGATCCGGTCGACGGCGGCGACCAGCTCAGCGGTCTCCTCGTCCTCGGCGGGCAGGTCGGCCAGGGCCGCCTCGAGCCCTTCCTCGAGGTAGCGCACCACGGGTGAGGGCACCACGGGCACCGCCCCGAGGAAGACCTCCCCGGTCGAGCCGTCGATCGCGATGGTCTCTCCCTCGTCGATCACGCGCTCCCCCACGCGGACCTGTCGGGCGGCCATGTCGACCTCGACGGCCTCGGCACCGACCACGCACGTGGTCCCCATACCCCGCGCGACGACCGCGGCGTGCGAGGTCTTGCCCCCGCGCGAGGTGAGCACGCCGACCGCCGCGATCATGCCGCCCAGGTCGTCGGGGTTGGTCTCGCGCCGCACCAGGATCACGTCGGCCCCCTCGGCCGCGCGGTCCTGCGCGGTCACCGAGTCCAGGACCAGCTGCCCCACGGCCGCCCCGGGTGAGGCCGCCATGCCCGTGGTGAGCAGGGTGCGCCCGTCGGCCCGCGCGTCGAACTGGGGGAACATCAGCTTGCCCAGCTGCGCCCCGGTGACCCGCTCGAGGGCCTCGTCGAGGGTGATGAGGTGCTCGTCGACCAGCTGGGTCGCGATCCGGAAGGCCGCGGCCGCGGTGCGCTTGCCCACCCGGGTCTGCAGCATCCACAGCTTGCCGCGCTCGATGGTGAACTCGATGTCGCACAGGTCCCGGTAGTGGGTCTCGAGGCGGCGCATGGCCTGGCGCAGCTCGGTGAAGCTCGTGGGGTCGAGGCGCTCGAGGTCCGCCAGGGTCAGGGTGTTGCGGATGCCCGCGACGACGTCCTCCCCCTGGGCGTTGGGCAGGTAGTCGCCGTAGTCCCCCGAGCGGCCCGTCGACGGGTCCCGGGTGAAGCAGACCCCGGTGCCCGAGTCGGCACCGAGGTTGCCGAAGACCATGCTGACCACGTTGACCGCGGTGCCCAGGTCGTTCGGGATGCGTTCGCGACGCCGGTACAGGCGGGCCCGGTCGGTGTCCCAGGAGTCGAAGACCGCGGTGATCGCGAGGTCGAGCTGCTCGCGCGGGTGCTGGGGGAAGTCGCGCCCCGACTCCTCACGCACGATGGTCTTGAACTGCTCGACGAGCTCGTGCAGGTCCGCCGCCGAGAGCTCGGTGTCGGCCGCCACACCGCGATCGGCCTTCATGGCGTCCAGGGCGTGGGAGAACAGGTCGGCGTCGACGTCCAGGACGGTCTTGCCGAACATCTGGATCAGGCGACGGTAGGAGTCCCACGCGAAGCGCTCGTCGTCGGAGAACTTCGCCAGTCCCTGCACCGACGCGTCGTTGAGCCCGATGTTGAGGACCGTGTCCATCATCCCGGGCATCGAGAACTTGGCCCCCGAGCGCACCGAGACCAGCAGCGGGTCGTGGAAGTCGCCGAGCCCGCGGCCCAGCTCGTCCTCGAGGCGGCGCACCGCCATGGTCACCTCGACCCTCAGCTCGGGCGGCAGGTGCCCGGTGCTGCGGTAGGCCCGGCAGGCCTCGGTGGTGATGGTGAAACCCGGGGGCACCGGCAGACCCAGCCTGGTCATCTCGGCGAGGTTGGCCCCCTTGCCCCCGAGCAGATCCTTGAGGTCCTTGTTGCCCTCGCTGAAGTCGTAGACGTAGGTCGCCATGGCGCGCCTCCCTGCGCAGGACGCCGGCCCCGTTGCCGACGTCGCTGCTCTTCAGAGTGCTCCTCGGATCCGGGCCGCACAGGGGACCTAGGTCTCCCGCCGGGTCGTGGAGGTCGTCCGGGCCGAAGGTCTCAGGTCGGGGCCCTCCTGCGGTCCTAGCGTGCGAAGGGACAGCAACGACGCTACTCACCGCCCGAGGCCATCGTGAGCACTCCCCGCCCGGCACCCTCCACCTCGACCCCTGACCGGGTCCGACGACGGCTCTCGGCCGGCTCCGAGGGACCGGGCGGCACCGGCGGACCGGGCGGTACGCGCCGACGGCGACGCGGTCTGCGTGCCGGCCTGCTCGGCGTCGTCGGCCTGGCCCTCGCGGGCTGCTCGGCCAGCGGGAGCGCGCAGGGGGCGAACTCGTCGGCCGAGGGCGCGCACGGCGGCGAGGTCAACCTGGTCCTGCCCGACCTGAGCGCGGTCACCGTGATGGGTGGCGCCTCGGGACGGCTGCTGCTGATCCTCGGGCTCGGGGTCTGCGTGCTGGGGCTGGGCTTCGGCCTGCTCGCCTACCTGGACCTGCGCCGTATGCCCGTGCACCCCTCGATGCGCGAGATCTCCGAGCTCATCTACTCGACCTGCAAGACCTACCTGGTGCAGCAGGGCAAGTTCCTGCTGGTGCTGTGGGGGTTCATCGCCTCGATCATCCTGCTGTACTACGGCGTGCTCGTGGGCCTGGCCTGGGGCAAGGTCGCCGTGGTCATCGCCTTCAGCCTGATCGGCATGGCGGGCTCGTACTCGGTGGCCTGGTTCGGCATCCGGGTCAACACCTTCGCCAACTCCCGCACGGCCTTCGCGGCCCTGGGCGGGCGCCCGCTGCCGGTGCACCGCATCCCGATGCGCTCGGGGATGTCGATCGGGATGGTGCTGATCAGCCTCGAGCTCTTCGCGATGCTCGTGATCCTGCTGTTCCTCCCGCCGGACATCGCGGGGGCCTGCTTCATCGGCTTCGCGATCGGTGAGTCCCTGGGCGCCGCAGCCCTGCGCATCGCGGGGGGCATCTTCACCAAGATCGCGGACATCGGCTCCGACCTCATGAAGATCGCCTTCAAGATCAAGGAGGACGACGCCCGCAACCCCGGCGTGATCGCTGACTGCACGGGGGACAACGCCGGGGACTCGGTGGGCCCGAGCGCGGACGGCTTCGAGACCTACGGCGTGACCGGCGTCGCCCTGGTGACCTTCATCCTGCTCGGCGTCGGCGACCCGGCCGTCCAGGCCAGCCTGCTGGTGTGGCTGTTCGTGGTGCGGGCCGTGATGGTCGTGGCCTCGGCGGTCTCCTACCTGGTCAACGACTGGTGGACCCGGGCTCGCTACGCGAGTGCCGCACGGATGGACTTCGAGCGGCCGCTGTCCAACCTGGTGTGGCTCACCTCGGTGGTCTCGGTCCTCGCGACCTACGCGACCACCTACGTGGTGCTGCGGGACCTGGACACCACGGGCAGCTGGTGGCGGCTCGCGACGATCATCTCCCTGGGTACCGTGGCCGGCGCCCTGATCCCCGAGCTGGTCAAGGCCTTCACCTCGACGCGCAGCAAGCACGTGCGCGAGGTGGTCAAGAGCTCGCGCCAGGGCGGGGCCTCCCTCAACATCCTCTCGGGGCTGGTGGCGGGGAACTTCGCGGCCTTCTGGCTCGGCATCGCGATCATCGGCCTCATGGGCGGGGCCTACCTCATCAGCCTGACCGGGTTGGACGGCCTCATGGTCGCCCCCGCGGTCTTCGCCTTCGGCCTGGTGGCCTTCGGGTTCCTCAGCCTGGGGCCGGTGACCATCGCGGTCGACTCCTACGGCCCGGTCACCGACAACGCCCAGAGCGTCTACGAGCTCTCGGTCATCGAGGAGATCGACGGCATCGACGGCGAGCTCGAGCGCGAGTACGGCGTCACCGCCCAGTGGGACACGGCCAAGCAGATGCTCGAGGAGAACGACGGCGCCGGGAACACCTTCAAGGCGACCGCCAAGCCCGTGCTCATCGGCACCGCCGTCGTCGGGGCCACGACCATGATCTTCTCGATCATCATGGCCCTGACCGACGGGCTCACCACGGGCCTAGAGAACCTGTCCATGCTGCACCCGCCCTTCCTGCTGGGGCTGGTGACCGGTGGCGCGGTGATCTTCTGGTTCACCGGGGCCTCGATCCAGGCCGTGACCACCGGGGCGTACCGCGCGGTCGAGTTCATCAAGGGCACCATCCGCCTCGACGGGGTGACCAGGGCCAGCGCCGAGGACTCGCGCCGCGTGGTCGAGATCTGCACCCAGTACGCCCAGAAGGGCATGCTGACGATGTTCCTCGGCCTGTTCTTCGCGACCCTGGCCTTCGCGTTCGTCGAGCCGTACTTCTTCATCGGCTACCTGATCTCGATCGCCGTCTTCGGCCTCTACCAGGCGAACTTCATGGCCAACGCGGGCGGGGCCTGGGACAACGCCAAGAAGATCGTCGAGGTGGACCTGCACGCCAAGGGCACCGCCCTGCACGACGCGACCATCGTCGGGGACACCGTCGGGGACCCGTACAAGGACACCTCCTCGGTGGCCCTCAACCCGGTCATCAAGTTCACCACCCTGTTCGGTCTGCTCGCGGTCGAGCTCGCGGTGAGCCTCGAGGCCCAGGGCCGGCACACCCTGGTGCTGTGGCTCGCGGGGATCTTCTTCCTGGCGATGTGCTTCTTCGTCCACCGGTCCTTCTACGGGATGCGGATCCAGACCAGCCTCGAGGACGACGACGAGGCTACGGTCACTCCCCCGAGCTCGAACGGCACGGGCGACGCCCAGGCCCCCAGGGCGACGCAGGACGACGTCGTCGCTGCTGGCTCGGGTGCGACACCCCCTGAGCCCGCGCTCTCCGCCGAGGACCGCGAGCTCATCGAGACACGAACGGGTGAGGGACGATGAAGGTCGCGGTGCGGTACGCGGATGCCAGGGTCGACCCCGAGGGCCATGTCATGGGCCATGACGCCGGCGCCACCCTGGTCCGCCGGCTGCTCCGGGTGTTCCCCGACGCGCTGCTGATCGGACCCGGGCCGCGGACCTGCGACGGCTTCGACATGATCCCCCTCGAGTTCGTCGACACCGAGAGCACCGTCGTCATCACCATGGACGTGCTCGACTCGCTGGCGGTGTGGCAGACGCTGCACGCGGGGGGCCGCGAACCACGGATCATGAACTTCGTCTGGTGGAACACCTCGCAGTGCACGCACCAGGTCGAGCGGGCGGCGCTCGCGCTCTCCTGCGCGCTGTTCCCGACGTTCGCGAACTCCGCACGGACGGCGACCGAGATCCGCGAGATCGTCGAGCAGTGGGCCATCCCGTCCCTCGCCGGCAAGGCCCAGATCGCGTGGGTGAACCTGGGCATCCGGCTCGAGCACGTGCAGCCCCGGTCCGAGCCCGCGATCCCCGTGGTGCTCTACCCCGCGATCTACGTCTCCGAGCGCAAGCAGCCGAGGTTGTTCCTCGACGTCGTCGAGCGGGTGGCCAGGCGGACTCCCCTCCGGGTCGAGGCACGCCTGCACGAGTCCCACCTGATCTCCGAGGAGGCCCTGCGGCTGTCGCGGCGCGACTGGAGCTGGGTCGGGCCGCTCACCGCGTCCCGCGAGGACTACTGGCACGCCCTCGCCCGCACGACGGCCTTCCTCGCGACGGCCACCGAGGAGTCCTACGGCCTCGAGTACGTCGAGGCCATGGTCGCCGGGGCGATCGGGATCTTCCCCGACGCCCCGTGGGCGCGCGCGATCCTGCCCACCGGATACCCCTTCCTGTACCGGACCGCCCGCGAGGCCGAGGACCTGCTGGTCCGCGCGGTCACCGAGACCAAGACCTGCCACGACGAGCTCGACGAGTGCGCGCACGGCAGCTTCGACGGGTGGCTGCGCGAGCAGCACGACGACGACGCGTTCGAGAACGCCGTCGTGGACCGGGTGACCGCGTGGTTCGGTCCCGTGACGGTCAGCGACGAGGTCCGCGCCGCCGTCCGTCACTGAGGGAGGAGCGGGCCTACATCGGGTCGTCCGACCCCCAGGTGACCAGGCGCAGCCGGCGCGCGTCGTTCACGAGAACCTCGTAGGTGTGCGCCACGAGGCCCTCGACCGTGTCGGCCCCGGCGCGGAAGAACCGGCCCGAGAGTGCGTCGAGCTCGCCGGCGCCGATCGCGCGCAGCAGCTCGACGCTGGCCTCGACCGGCGTCCACTCGGTGCGGTCGGCGTGCGCGGGCATCGCGGCCGTCATGTCGGTCGCGACGACGCCGGGGGCCAGGTCGAAGGCCCGGATGCCGCTGTCGCGGTACTGAGAGTCCAGTCCCGTGGTGAGGCGGGCGAGAGCACCCTTGCTGATGTTGTAGCCCGTGTACGTCGAGTACTCACGGTGGGCCGCCCCCGAGTTGATGTTGACCACGCGCCCACCGCCGCGGGCGAGCATGCCGGGCAGGACCGCGCGTGTCACGGCGAGGGGACCGCGGACGTTGGCCTCGATCACCCGCCAGGTGTCCTCGAGGTCGTCCTCCACGAGGCTGACCTCACGCTGCTCGATGACTCCCGCGTTGTTGACCAGCAGACCGATCCCGCCGAGGTCGTCGAAGGCCGCCTCGACCTGCGCGACGGCGGCACGGGCCGCGGCGTGGTCGGTCAGGTCGGCCGCCGCGACCACGGGCTCGGTCGGGGACTCCCCCCGCGTCACGATCTCCGCCGCGACCTCCTGCAGGCGCTCCTCGGTGCGCCCCACCAGCGCGAGGGACCAGCCGTGGGCCGCCAGCCCCAGGGCCAGGCCCCGGCCGATCCCCCGGCCGGCCCCGGTGCCCAGGGCGGGGCGGGGGACGTCGAGCAGCGGGGGGGCAGCGGGGGGGGG
>NZ_JALPKN010000154.1 GCF_023630195.1 Actinotalea sp. C106
CGCCGCCCGCCACAGCCGCGGTCGTGGGGGACGTCGCGATCGACCTGCCGGGCCGTGCCCTCGACGACCGCGACCGCCGGGTGCTCGGCGCCTTCGCCGGGCAGGTGTCCCTCGTGCTGGCCCGCGAGCGTCTGCGCGAGCGGGCCGTGCGTGCCCAGGGGCTCGAGCAGGGCAACGCCATCCGGACCGCCCTGCTCACCGCGGCCTCGCACGACCTGCGCACCCCGCTCGCGGCGACCCGTGCAGCGGTCGACGGGCTGGCCGCGGGGGAGGCCCTGCTCGACCGCGAGGACCGCGCCGTCCTGGTCGAGACCATCGACCGCTCGACCACCAGGCTCGAGCGGCTGATCGACAACCTGCTCGACCTGTCCCTGCTGCACACCGGGGCGGTGCGCCCCGACCTGCGTGCCGTGAGCCTGGAGGAGGTCGTGCCCCTGGCCGTCGAGGGCCTCGAGCCGGCACCGGTGCTCGACCTCCCCGAGGACCTCCCGCTCGTGCTGACCGACCCCGGTCTGCTCGAGCGGGTGGTCGCCAACCTGGTGGCCAACGCCGTGCGCTTCGCCCCTGCCGGGGTGCCCGTCCAGGTCGTGGCCCGCATCTGCGGCGCCGCGGTCGAGATCCGCGTGGTGGACACCGGGCCGGGGGTGGCCCCCGAGGAGCGCGAGGTCATCTTCGCCCCCTTCCGTCGTCTGGCGGACGACGTCGACCGGGGCCCCACGGGTGGTCCCGCGGGCATGGGCCTGGGCCTGGCCGTCGCACGGGGCCTCGCCGAGGCCGTCGGCGCGGGCCTCGCCGTCCAGGACACCCCGGGGGGCGGCCTGACCATGGTCGTCTCCGTGGGCCTCGCGGGTGAGGTCCCGTGACGTCCGCGACCGAGCCGTCAGGGCACCGCGTCCTGGTGGTCGACGACGACGCCGCGCTGCTGCGGGTCCTGGCGATCACCCTGCGGGCTCACGGCTGGGAGGTGCTCACGGCCCCCGACGGCGAGACGGCCCTGGCAGCGGTCGCGGACCTGAGCCCCGACGTCGTCGTCCTGGACCTCGGCCTCCCGGACCTCGACGGGCAGGAGGTCCTCGCGCGGCTGCGCGGCTGGACCCGCACACCGGTCGTGGTCCTCTCGGCCCGCCACGGCGGCGAGGCCACGATCGCGGCCCTCGACGCGGGGGCCGACGACTACGTGACCAAGCCCTTCGCCGTCGACGAGCTGCTGGCCCGGCTGCGGGCTGCGGTGCGCCGCGCCGAGCCCCCCGTGGGGGGCGGGGCCGTGGTCGAGGCGGGGACGCTGCGGGTGGACCTCGCGCGCAAGCGGGTCGAGCGCCACGGGCAGGAGGTGCGCCTGACCCCGACCGAGTGGTCCATGCTCGAGGTGCTGGTCCGCCAGGCGGGCCACCTGGTCAGCCACCAGGACCTGCTGCACGAGGTCTGGGGCCCGGCCTACGGGACCGAGTCCAACTACCTGCGCGTCTACGCTGCCCAGCTGCGCCGCAAGCTCGAGGACGACCCGAGCCACCCGGTGCACCTGCTCACCCGGCCGGGCCGCGGGTACGTCTTCGAGCCCTGACCCACGTCACCGGGCGGCGGTTTCACCCGCGGCGTCAAGATCCCGTCAAGGTCCGCCCCACCAGGCCCTTCGCGGTGATAGCAGGCCCCGGGGCGGCCGATAGTGAGTGAAGGAGCTGCCCCGTCCGGGGGCGGCACGTGCTGTGGAGCGGCCCGACGATGCATGTTCTCTCCGTCGGGACCCGGACGCACGTCCCCGCCATCGGACGCACCGCCCTCGGGCGCACCCTCACCATGCCCGATGAGGTCCCGTCCCTCGACAGCGGGCCGGCCGCCCAGCGCGCCCGTGCCGCCCGGCGGGCCTCGCACCACGCCGCCCGACGGCGCCCCGGCCAGCTCGTGGTCGGAGGGTTCGCCCTCGCGATCGCCGTCGGCACGGCCCTGCTGATGCTCCCGGTCTCCTCGACGGGCCCGCGGGCCGGGCTGCTCGACGCCCTCTTCACCGCGACCTCGGCGGTCTGCGTGACCGGCCTCGTCGTGGTCGACACCGCGACCGCGTGGAGCACCTTCGGCCAGGTGGTCGTCCTCGTCCTCATCCAGGTGGGCGGCTTCGGCATCATGACCCTGGCCACGCTGCTGGGCCTGCTCATCTCGCGCCGTCTGGGCCTCGGGTCCCGGCTGGTCGCGGCGACGGCGACCCGCTCGGTGGGGCTGGGGGACGTCCGGTCGGTGCTCCTCGGCGTCGGCACGGTGACCGTCGCGGTCGAGGTCGTCACCGCCCTGCTCCTCACCGGGCGGCTGATGGTCGCCTACGGGGAGCCGCTCGGGCGGGCCCTGTGGCTGGGCACCTTCCACTCGGTCTCCGCCTTCAACAACGCGGGGTTCGCGCTGTACAGCGACAGCCTCATGGGCTTCGCGACCGACGCCTGGGTGTGCCTGCCGATCGCCGCGGCGGTGGTCATCGGTGGGCTGGGGTTCCCGGTGCTCCTCGAGCTGCAGCGCCAGCGCCGCACCCCCTCGCGCTGGAGCCTGCACACCCGGCTCACCCTGGTGGTGACGGTGGTGCTGCTCGTGGTGGGCACGGTGTTCGTGCTCGCGGCCGAGTGGCGGAACCCGGCGACCCTCGGGCCGATGAGCACCCCGGGCAAGCTGCTCGCCGGGTTCTTCCAGGGCGTCATGCCGCGCACCGCCGGCTTCAACAGCATCGACACCGGAGCGATGAACACCGGGACGCTGCTCGGCACCGACGTGCTCATGTTCATCGGTGGGGGCAGCGGCGGCACGGCCGGCGGCATCAAGGTCACGACCTTCGCCGTCCTGCTCATCGCCATCTGGTCCGAGCTGCGCGGGGACTCCGACGCGACGGCCTTCGACCGCCGGATCGCCCCCGCCGCCCTCCGGCAGGCCCTCGCCGTGGTGGCCCTGAGCCTCGCGACGGTGGTCACGGTGACCATCGCGATCGCGATGACCTCGTCCTTCACCCTCGACGAGGTGCTTTTCGAGGTGGTCTCGGCCTTCGCGACCGTGGGCCTGTCCACCGGTATCACCGCCGAGCTCGAGCACTGGCACCAGGTGCTGCTCATCGTCCTCATGTTCGTCGGGCGCCTCGGCCCGATCACCCTCGGGACGGCGCTCGCCCTGCGCGAGAGGCAACGCCGCTTCCGCTACCCCGAGGCCGCCCCGCTCGTCGGGTAGCTCGTCGGGTAGCGGGGGGCTCGCGCCGTGCCCTGGTGCGCGCTGCGAGACCGGCCTACGGTGAGCCTCAGCCGCACCACGCACCGGAGGTCCCCATGGTCGATCCCGCTCAGTCCGGGCCGCACGCCGAGCACGGTCCTGCGACCGACGTGGTCGACCTCGGCACCTTCCGCGCAGCCCCGTCCGCCGAGCCGGACCCGCGGGCCGCCTTCCGGGCCTTGCCCGAGCCGGTGGATCCCGCGGACATGGTCGCGGTGAGTGACACCGACCCGCCGCCGGACCCGACCATGGGCCGGGACAGCGACCACGAGTACATGCTGCGCTACATCTGACCCCGGTCCGTAGGGTCGAGGGGTGGCACGCGGCGAGGAGACCGTCGACGTCGAGCTCGTCGAGGAGCGCGACGGCATCGAGCTGCCGTGGGTCGGTGCTGCCGAGCCCGACCGTGCCGCGGACCCCGCGGCCCGCGCGCGCCGTCGTCGGGCCGGGGTCGTCTCCGGGGGGCTCGTCCTCGCCCTGGTCGGCGCGACGCTCGGGTGGGGCGCGTGGCAGGACCTGCGGGAGGTGCAGCGCGACGAGGCCCGGGTGGCGGCGCTCGCCGAGGTCCCCGGGGCCGCTCCGTCGCTGCGGGAACCACTCGAGGAGCTCTGGAGCACCGAGGTGCCCGCCACGAGCCTGACCGGCGGGCTGCTGATCACCGCCGACGAGGCCTTCGGCGAGCTGCGGACCTCGGCGCACGACGTCGCCACCGGAGAGCTGAGGTGGCGGCGCGAGGTGGCGCGCGACCCGGGGGACCCCGAGCCTCAGGTGGACGCCTGCGAGGCCGCGGTCGAGGACGGCGGCGCCCTGCTGTGCGAGGTGCCGAGCACGGGGCAGCGGGCGCCCAACACCGACGCCGAGCTCGGCGGGGACCCGCGACGCCTCGTGGTGCTGGACGCCGAGGACGGCGCGGTGCGTCATGTCCGCGACCTCGGATCGACGACCATCGGCTGGCAGCCCCTCGGGGACGACCTGGTCGTGGCCCGTCGTGACGGCCGCGACCTCGTCCTCGAGCGGAGCGCCCTGGACGGGACGGTCACCTGGTCCACCCGCGTGCCCGACCTGCTCGAGGAGGGGGCGACCTCGAGCGACCTGCGTCTCGAGGTCTCGGACGGTCTGGTGCACGTGAGCGGCCGGGCCGCGGCGGTCCTCGACGAGGACGGGACGGTGCTCGGCCGATGGCGAGCACGGGCGGAGCGGGACGACGGGCTGCGGGTCACGACGTCGAGCGTCGGCTTCACCGTGGTACGCGGTAGCGGGGGGACGTGGGCCGACCGGGCGGGCGGGGCGCTGGTGAGCCTGGGGGGCCAGCCCCTCGCCGCCGGGGTCGACGACGGTGCGCACCCCTACCTCGAGCTGCTCCGGCACGAGGGGCGCCTGCGCGCGGTCGACGTCCGCTCGGGGGGCGTGCGATGGGGTACCGACGCGGCGGACCGTGCGCTGCTGCGGGTCGGCGACCTCGTGGTGCTCGACGACGCCGTCAGGCTGCGCGCGCTGGACCTCCGCACGGGTGAGGAGCTGTGGGACCGGGAGCACGCCACGGGGATCCTCCCCCTGTACCCCGTGGTGACCGACGGGGTGCGGCTGCTCGTCCCGAGCTGGGACCTCAGCGAGGGGCGCAGCATGATGGCCCTCGACCTGGGGTCGGGCGAGGAGGTGTGGCGGGCGCCGCAGCCCAGCTCGGCCAGGGTCGTGGTCGTCGAGCGCACCTTCGTCCACGCGGTCGGCGACAGCCTGCGCGTCCTCGGCTGAGGCCGGTCCCCGTCGCCCCGCCTGCCACAGGCGCGGGCGTTAGCGGGCCCTCAGCCGAGCGTGACGATCATCTTCCCGGTGTTCTGACCGCCGAGCATGCCGATGAAGGCCTCGGGGGCGTTCTCGAGCCCTTCGACGACGGTCTCGTCGGTCTGGATGCTGCCGTCGGCGAGCCACCCGGCCATCCGCTGCGCGAACTCGGGCTGCAGGTGGGCGTAGGTGCCCACGATGAACCCGCGCAGGTTGAGGCCCTTGCCGATCGCGCTGAACATGTTGCGCGGGCCCTGGGCCTCGGCGGCGTCGTACTGAGAGATCGCCCCGCACAGCGCGATCCGCCCACCCTGCCGGGCCGAGGCGATCGCGGCCTCGAGGTGCTCGCCGCCGACGTTGTCGAAGTACAGGTCGATGCCTTCGGGGGCGGCGGCGGCGAGCTGCTCGGCCACGGGCCCGTCGTGGTAGTCGAACGCTGCGTCGACCCCGAGCTCGCGCAGCCGCGCGACCTTGGTCGCCGAGCCTGCGCTGCCCACCACCTGCGAGGCACCGAGCAGCCGGGCCATCTGCACGGCGAGAGAGCCCACCGCCCCGGCGGCCCCCGAGACGAAGACCCGGTCGCCCGCGGCGAGCTCGGCCACCGCGGTCAGCCCGACGTAGGCGGTCAGCCCTGGCATGCCCAGGGCGCCCAGGTAGGCCCGGGCCGGGGCGAGGGAGGTGTCCACGCGTGTGGTGCGGTCGGCGTCGACGACGGCGTGCTCGCGCCAGCCCAGGCCGTGCAGGACGACGTCGCCCACGGACCGGTCAGGTGACCGGGAGGCGATGACCTCGCCCACGGCCCCACCGTCGAGCGGAGCCCCCACCTGGAAGGGCGGGACGTAGGACTTCACGTCGTTCATGCGGGGCCGCATGTAGGGGTCGACCGACATCGCGGTCGTGCGCACCAGCACCTGGCCCTCGGCGAGCTCGGGCAGCTCGGCCTCGACCAGGGCGAAGGTCTCGGCGGTGGGCCGGCCCGTGGGGCGCTCGGCGAGGTGGATCTCGCGGGTGGTGGTCGGGGTGCTCATGCGGCCTCCTCGGTGACCGTGAGGGTCACCTCGACGTTGCCGCGGGTGGCGTTCGAGTACGGGCACACCTGGTGGGCCTGCTCGGTGAGGGCCTGGGCCTCCTCGCGCGAGAGGTGCGGCAGCGTGACCTCGAGGGTGACCTCGAGCCCGAAGGCGCCGTCCCCCGTGGGGCCGATGCCGACCTGGGCCCCGACGGCCGAGTCCCGGACGTCGGCCTTGCTGGCGCGGGCCACGGACTGCAGGGCCGAGTGGAAGCAGGCCGCGTAGCCCGCGGCGAAGAGCTGCTCGGGGTTGGTGCCGTCCCCGGTGCCGCCCATCTCTCGGGGGATGGCCATCTGCAGGTCGAGGCGGCCGTCCGAGGTGGTGGCGCGGCCGTTGCGGCCCTCGCCCGTCGCGAGGGCGTCGGCGGTGTAGACGATGTTCATGGGGTGACCTCTTCCGTGGTGGGCGTGCTGGTGGTGGTTCCGGTCGGCTGCTGGGCGGTGTGCCGCAGCCGGGTCAGGGTCTGGTGCAGCTGGGCGATCTCCGCAGGGGTGAGCCCGGTGGCGGAGGCGAGCCGGGCAGGGACGCTCTCGGCCCGATCGCGCAGCGCGGAGCCGTCGGCCGTGAGGTGCACCTCGACGCGGCGCTCGTCCTCGGCCTGCCGGCGCCGTTCGACGAGCCCGAGGGTCTCGAGCCGCTTCACCAGGGGGGAGAGGGTGCCCGAGTCCAGGGCGAGGGCCTCGCCGATCTCGCGGACCCCTCGACCGTCGCGCTCCCAGAGCACGAGCATGACGAGGTACTGCGGGTAGGTGAGCCCGAGCGGGTCGAGCAGGGGTCGGTACGCGGCGGTGATGGCCCGCGACGCCGAGTAGAGGGCGAAGCAGACCTGACGGTCGAGATCCAGGTCGGTCGGCATGCTCCCGACCCTAGGGTGAATAGCGGTCGTGCACAACTCGGTTGTGCACGATGGATATGTCGACGGGCGCCGGCCGGGCCTCGCTGAGGCGGCCTACTCCTCCCAGGTCACCGTCTGGAAGGTCTCGAGGCCCGCGTCGACGAAGAGGCTCACGGTGACGGTGCTGGTGAAGTCGTCGGCCCAGACGCCCGTGCCCTCGCAGACCATGACCAGCGCCTCGGTCCCTGCGGAGGGGGCGGTGACGGTGGCGCGACGGTCGTCGACGAGCGTGGTCTCGGTGAGGCTCACCAGCGGGATCTGCTCCTCGGCGGACGCGGCCACCTCCTGGGCGGAGAGGCTGATCGTCTCGGCGGCGACCTGCTCGCAGGTCGCCGCACGGAGGGGTTCGAGGGCGGCCTGCTGCCGCTGGTTCAGGTAGACGGGGATGGCGATCGCCGCGACGACGCCCACGACCATCAGCAGGGCGAGCGCGATCCCGAGGGCGATGAGCACCTTGAGCCCGGTGCCCATCCCCGAGCGCGCGGGGGTCGCCTGCTGCCAGGTGCCCGGACCGCCCTGGGTCGGGACCTGCCCCTGCCAGGCCCCCTGATGCTGCTGGGTCCTCGTCACCGGGGCCGCCGACGCCCACGCCTGCCCGCCGGGGTCCCGCGCCTGGCCGA
>NZ_JALPKN010000155.1 GCF_023630195.1 Actinotalea sp. C106
CCCGAGCCCGCACCCACGCCCCAGCCCGGACGCGCGGACGCGGACCCGAGGCAGGAGACCCAGGTGATGGCCCCGGTGGGCCCGCCCCGCCGTCGTCGGGCGGCTGAGCTGCAGCGCGAGCTCGGCTCGCAGCAGGACACCGTGCGCCTCGACCTGGACAAGCACTCGCGGCTCTTCACGGGCAGCCTCGCGGCGGTCGAGCGGTCCAAGGCCTTCGCAGGTCCTGGCCAGGAGGTCATGGAGGAGCGCGAGCACACCGCCGAGCACCCGACGGTGGCGCCGGTCGAGGAGGACGAGGCCCCGCGCTGAGCCGTGGTCTGCCCGCGGGCTTCACGTCGCGTGACGGTGACGTCCGCTGGGTGGACACCACGGGGCCCAACGCTTGCGGTCCCGTCCTGGGCTTGTGACGGTGGTCTAGTTCGAGACGCCTGATCCCCGGTGCGGCACACCTGCCGAGCCTGGCGTCGATCCCGGCCACCGAAGGAGCACCCATGCTCACCCTGACCGACAACGCCCGTCACGCCGTCCAGGACATCTCGACCCGTGCTGGCCTCCCCGACGAGGGCGGTCTGCGGATCGCCGAGTCCGCCCAGCAGGTCGGCAGCTTCGAGCTGTCTCTCGTGCCTGCCCCGGTCGAGGGCGACGAGGTCATCGAGGCCGAGGGCGCCCGCGTCTTCGTCGAGCCGACGACCTCGAGCACCCTCGCCGACCAGCAGCTCGACGCCGCCCCCTCCGAGGACGGCACCGGCTTCCTGCTCGCCCCCCAGGGCTGAGCGAGCCCCCAGCTCACCACGAAGGCCGCCACAGCATCTGCTGGGGCGGCCTTCGTCGTGCCCGGGGTCGCGCTGCCTGGGACGGCGGCGCGGACGGGTCGGTCAGTCCTTCGGACGCTGGGCGGCGTCCACCACCTCACCGACGAGCCTCTCGACGACGTCCTCGAGCATCGCGATGCCCTGCGGCTCGCCCTGGGTGGTGATGAGGGCCACGTGGGTGCCACGGGCCTGCATCGCGGTGAGCGCCGCGTCGAGCGTGGTCTCGCCGTCGACCTCGACCAGGGGGCGGATCAGCCGGGGCCGGATCGGCTGGTCGAGGGTGTGCGCCGGAGCCATCAGCAGGTCCTTGAGGTGCACGTAGCCGACCATGGCGCCCTCGGGACCGCGGATCGGGAAGCGCGAGAACCCGGTGCGTACGCACTCGGTCTCGGCCTGGGCCGGGGTCGCGCCCGCGGGCAGCACCACGAGCTCGGAGAGGGGGACCGCGACCGCGTGGATCTGCTCGATGCCCATGCTCAGCGCACCGGCCAGCAGGTCGTGCTCGGCCTCCTCGAGCAGCCCTTGCTGGCGGGACTCGGCGATGAAGCCGGCGACCTCGTCCGCGGTGAAGGTCGAGGCCACCTCCTCGCGCGGGGTCACGCGCAGCGCCTTGAGCACCATGTTCGCGATCCAGTTGAGGGCCACGATCAGCGGCTTGAGGATCAGCACGATGAGGTAGAGCGGCGGGCCCATGAGGATCGCGGAACGCTCGGGCCCGGCGATGGCGATGTTCTTGGGCACCATCTCCCCCAGGACCATGTGCAGGAACACCACGACGCCCAGGGCGATCGTGAAGGCGATGCCGTGCAGCAGCGGGCCGGAGACCCCCACGGCCGCGAGCGGGACCTCGAGCAGGTGGGCGAGCGCGGGCTCGGCGATGGCGCCCAGGCCCAGGGAGCACATGGTGATGCCGAGCTGGGCGCCGGCCATCATCAGCGAGACCCGCTCCATGGCGCGCAGGGTGATCCGCGCCATGGCCGATCCCTCGGAGGCCCGGGGCTCGATCTGGGTGCGTCGGGCCGAGATCAGGGCGAACTCGGCGCCGACGAAGAACGCGTTGCCGAGCAGCAGGGCCAGGCCGATGCCGAGGGCGGGGAGGTCAGCCATCGGTGTCCTCCTCGTCGTCCTCGTCGGTGATCGGCTCGACGGTCATCAGCACGCGGTCCACGCGCCGTCCGTCGAGGCGCGTGACGCGCAGCCGCACCTGGGTGGGGGTCGGCAGCCCGACGTCGTCCAGCAGGCGGGAGTCGCGGCCCTCGAGGACCACCTCGTCGTCGACCGCGGGGAAGCGCTCGAGGTGCTCGGTGATGAGGCCGCCCAGGGTGTCGGACTCCTCGCCCTCGGGGACGTCGACGCCGGTGATCTCGCCGGCCTCGTCGGGACGCAGCAGGCCGGACAGGGACCACGCGTCGGGGCCGACCTGCCGGTGGCGGCCGATCGGACGGTCCTGCTCGTCCTCGATCTCCCCGACGATCTCCTCGACGAGGTCCTCGAGGGTGATGACGCCGTCGGTACCGCCGTACTCGTCGACGACCATGGCGAGCTGCAGCCCGTCGCGCAGGACGCCGAGCACCGAGTCGAGCGGCATCGCGGAGGGCACCGCCGCGACGGGCTGGGCGATCTCGCCGATGGTGCGGCTCGCGCGCTCGAGGGCCGGGATGGCCAGGGCGTGCTTGAAGTGCACCACCCCGACGACGTCGTCGACGTCCTCGCCCAGCACGGGGAAGCGGGCGTGGCCGGTGCGGGCCGTGAGGGTCAGGACGTCGTTGACGGGATCGGTCGCGTCGAGGAAGCGGACCCGGGGGCGCGGGGTCATCGCGTCGGCCGCGGTGCGTTCGGTGAGCTCGGCGGTGTGGGTCACGCGGCGGGCGACCTCGGCGTCGAGCTTGCCCTCGATGGCCGAGCGGCTGGCGAGGGCGCCGAGCTCCTGGGCCGAGCGGGCCGAGGCCAGCTCCTCCTGCGGCTCCATGCCCAGGCGGCGGACGATGTTGTTGGCGCTGCCGTTGAGGAAGCGGATCAGCGGACCAGCGACCCAGGTGAAGCCCCGCTGGGCGCCGGCGACGGCGCGGCCCACCCGGACGGGTTCGGCGATGGCCCAGTTCTTGGGCACGAGCTCGCCGAAGACCATCTGGGTCGAGGTCGCGATGAGGAAGCCCGCGGTCAGGGCCACGGCGGCCGCGGTGCCGTCCGGCATGCCCCAGCTCTCGAGGGGGCCGCGCAGGATGGTGGCGATCGACGGCTCGGCGATGAACCCGACGATCAGGCTGGTCACGGTGATGCCGAGCTGGGCGCCCGAGAGCTGGGTCGACAGCGACCGCAGGGCGGTGCGCACCGAGGTGGCGCGCTTGTCGCCGTCGTCGGCGAGCTTGGAGATCGTGGGGCGGTCGACCGTGACGAGGGCGAACTCGGCGGCGACGAACAGTCCGTTGGCCGCGATGAGCACGACGACGAGGATCAGGAGGAGCCACTCGGGACTCACCGGTCGATCACCGACCGGGAGCGGGGTCCGAGTGGCTCACGTGGTGAGCCGGGTAGGTCCATGGCAGCACACGATAAGGGATCTGACGGCTCGCGGTCTTCCCTGATCCGGCCCACGGCGACCCGACGCCGTCGGGTGTGCTCAGCGCAGGGCGAGCATCGACGCGATCCGCGGGCTCGACGGCGGGGCGGGCAGGGCGCCCGGGCGCCCCACGAGGTACCCCTGGACGGCGTGGGCGCCGAGGGCGGACCACGCCGCGAGGTCGGTGTCCGTCTCGATGCCCTCGACCACGAGCTGGGCGCCGGTGCGCTCGGCGAAGTCGATCAGCGCCCCGGCCAGTGCGCGGCGCAGGGGGCTGGTGTCGACCCCCTGGGTGAGGGACATGTCGAGCTTGATGACGTCGGGGGCGAGCTGGACGATGTGCTGCAGGCTCGAGAAGCCGGCCCCCGCGTCGTCCACGGCCACCCGGACGCCCGCGGCCCGCAGCGGCGCGAGGTTGGCCTTGAGCACGTGGTAGTCCTCGATCGCGGCGTGCTCGGTGATCTCGATCGTCAGGGACCTGTCAGGGCGGGCGCGGACCAGCTCGAGCAGCCGCGGGTCGGCGAGGGTGCTGGGGGAGGCGTTGACCGAGACGTCGATCTGCGCCCCGCCCAGTCCCTCGGGCCCCAGGGCGGCCTCGATCGCGGCGATCTCGAGGTCCGGGCCGAGCCCCACCGAGGCCGCTGCCTCGAACCACACATCAGGCGTGCGGGCAGGTTCGGCGTCGAACCGGGTCAAGGCCTCGACGCCGAGCAGACGACCGGTCCGCAGCGAGAAGACCGGCTGGTAGACGGGGTGGAAGGCGCGCCGCTCGAGCACGTCGGCCACGCGGGAGGCGACCTCGTGGTCGACGTGCCGGGCGCCGTTGGTCGAGCGGGCGATCGCGGTGCGCACCTCGCGCTCGAGCTGCTGCTCGAGGAGGTGCTGGCGCGCCGAGAGCACCGCGGCGATCACCACCCCGATGACCACGAACATCACCGAGCGCGTCACCCAGCTGACGACCTGCTGGGCCTCGCCGGTCACGCTGTCGAGCGGCATGACAGGTCCGCACAGCACCGACGCCGCGATCGCGGTGAGGAAGGACCCGCGCCAGCCGAAGGCCAGGGCGCCGAGGATGATCGGCACGTAGAACAGGTGCGGCAGGGCGCGCTGCGTCCCGCCCGAGACGTACACCGCGACCCAGATGGCGGCGAGCATGAGCGCCAAGGACGTCACCGAGACCACCGGGGAGATCCGTGCGGCGCGGGCGACCAGACGGTCCACGGGGTTGTCGTGCAGGGCCGCGGGCGCGGCCAGGGAGTGGTCGGGCGACGTCGACGTCGCGCCCACCACAGGCCCTGGCACTCGCTGTGGTTCAGCCACCACGGTCCCCCGTCAGCAAACAGGCACAGCCGGGCAGTACGTCCACCCATTGTCCTTTTCGGCACATGAGAAGGCGAGGATGAGGCCGATCTTGATCTCGCTGGCGACCCACCACGAGACCCGGTGGCGCGGGCGGGCGGACTCTGACCTCGACGCAGTCGCCGTCTCCCGGCACCTGGTGGCCGAGTCCGAGCGCCGCAGGGCGCAGGGCGTCTTCGGCCATTCCCACGTGATGTTCGCGGCGCCGCGGGTGCACGAGCTAAGGGGTCGGTGGGCCCCGTGGGGCTCGAACCCACAACCTACGGATTAAAAGTCCGCAGCTCTGCCAATTGAGCTAGAGGCCCGGGTGATGAGTGGTCCAACTCGTGGAACCCACAGGACAACACCCGTGTCGTTCGCCGGGGCGCGGCGGGCGCCCTGGTGGTGACGGGATCGACCGTACCGCCTTGTCAGGGGGCTGTCGGGGTTGGCGCGTGAGGGGCCGGGGGTGCGGCGGTGGGGTCGGTGGAACCCTCGGGATAATCACCGTGTAGTTCGCGACGTCATCCGGACGCGACGAAGGGGTCTGCTGCACGAATAGGTGACACCTGACCTGTGGGGACGTGGTCCCCGCTGGAAGGATGTTCCCGTGCCCAGACCCCACGGCCCCGCACGGACGCGGACGCCTCAGAAGTCGTCATCGATGCCCCCTGACGGCTCCCGCACCCGAGCGGGCATGAAGTCCAAGCGCGCGCGCTCGTTCGCGACGAGCCGGTCCAGATCCTTCACGTCCGCTGCGAGCACCCCCACTCCTAGCAGCGTCGCGAGCTCGAGCATCACCCCCGCCGAGACCGTCGCCGCGCCCCTTTCGGCACTGCGCAACGTGTTCGGGGAGATCCCTGCCCGGTCAGCTAGTTCCGCCACCGTCCACCGTCGCTCACGGCGCGCGGTCGCGATTCGCAGCCCGAGCAGTTCCAGGGACGCCAACGTCACTGGTGAGTAGCTGTGCGGTCGCCTCACGGCAGCACCTCCAGGGCTCAATGTATCAACGCTAATCAACCGTAGCGTGCGATGTACTGAACAACCAGGTGTCCGAGGTGGCGCTGGGGCAGGAGGCGGTGAGAAGGTCCGCCCGACCCGGACCAAGCACTGGACCTCCGGCGTTGCCCAGCACCGCTGCAACTGGACCACGGCCGACGCACTGCGAACTGTGCGCTCGGCGCGCTGGCAAGCTTCACTGATCGACCCTGGAGGTTCACATGTGGTACCCGATCGCGGCAGCAGCTCTGCTCATGTGTGCTGGAGCCTTGCTGACTGTGGCGTGGTTCCGCCGCGAGCGGCGCGGCCCGGCGCTCGCGCTCACCGGCGCGGCTGTCGTGCTCGTGCTCCTCGTGGCGTGGATGTGGGGGCCTGTGGGGTCCTGACTCGTCAGGGCCCCGGTGAGCCGCTCGGGGTCAGGGGAGGCGCTGGTGCGTGCCGTGGGACGAGTGGCCCCTCTCCCGGCGGGCCGGAGTGCGACGTCGCAGGTCAGGGGTCCACCGACGCGAGCACGATGACCTCCGCCGCTTCGTCGTCGGGGTCGATCCCATCGGGCAGGCAGAGGTCCGCGAGCGCAGGGTAGGCCGCCTCGAAATGGGTGCGCCCTCCGCCGCCTGAGATCGACGCACCGATCTCGAGAACCGTGCCTCGTGCTGTGCGCACCCGTCCCTCGCTCACGAGGTCGAACCCCTGAGGCCAGATCGCCGTCGTGACCGTCCCGTCAGCACCGACCAGACCGAGGCAGCCCCGATCGTTCACACCGAGGTCTCCCACGAGGGCGGCGTCGGCACCACTATCGCTGACGGTCTGGACGAGGAGCGTCTGGTCCCCCTCGGTCAGCGCGCGGGTCTGCGTCGTCGCACACGCAGCAACGGCAAGAAGAACCACGATGCCCCCGAGGGGCCGGGCAGCCCACACACGTGCCGTGGTGACGCGAGAAGATCGATGCATGGAAGCCCCCTGCGCCCGCATCCGTGGTGATGTAGGTCTCACTGTAGGCCTGGCTGAGCTGCTCCTCGAGGCGTGGAGGTGGGGGCCCGTGGCGTCCCGGGCTGGCGGGTCAGGGACACTAGACGTTCACCGACCGAAGTCTTGACAAGGAGTTCACCGTGCCGCACGGGACTGTCCGCTGGTTCGACGCCGAGCGTGGGTTCGGCTTCCTCGCCCTCGAGGACGGGGCCGAGGACCTGTTCGTGCACGCGTCCGAGATCGTCAGCGACGACGCGATGAAGTCGCTCCGCGAGGGGCAGACCGTCGAGTTCGAGGTGGGCGAGGGCAACCGCGGCCCGCAGGCGCGCAAGGTCAGGGTCACCGGCGACCAGGCTGTCGACGGAGCGCTCGGCGTGCTCGGCACCGTCACCTGGTACGAGCCCGGCAAGGGGTACGGCTTCGTCACGCCCGACGGCGGTGGCGCGGAGATCTTCGTGCACAGCTCGGCGATCGTCGGGGGCGGCGTGATCACCGACGGGCAGCGAGTGGCGTTCATGGTCGTCGACGGGGAGAAGGGGCCGCAGGCCGACCACCTGCTGCCGCTCGGGGCCCAGGCCGCCCAGCAGGCGGTGGCTTCCGACGGCGCCGACGGCACCGTGTCCTGGTACGACGCCGACAAGGGTTTCGGGTTCATCACCCCTGAAGCCGGCAGCGACGACGTCTTCGTCCACGTCCGCGCCCTGACCGGGGGCCTGACCGAGCTGTCCGAGGGGGACCGGGTGGCCTACGACGTCGTCGTGAGCGAGAAGGGCCCGCAGGCCCGCGACCTGCGGCTCGTGCGTGGGTCGGCGCCCGTGCGCGGCTCGGCACCGCAGCGCGGTGCGGCACCACGGGGTGGG
>NZ_JALPKN010000156.1 GCF_023630195.1 Actinotalea sp. C106
CGCGCCCGGCGCAGAGCCGGCCTGGCCCGCCGGGCCGGCCGAGATCCCTGGTGTCGCGGACTCCTCGCTCGAGGGCCGGAGCACCCCGAGCAGGCGCCTCATGTCGGTGAGGGCGGCGCGGCCGGTCTCGGCGATGGTGGTCAGGGAGCGGGTCGCGGCGGCCGGGTCCTGCTCGGCCGCGTACCGGCCCCCGTCGGCCTGGGCGATGATCACCGAGAGGGAGTGGGCGACGATGTCGTGCATCTCGCGGGCGATGCGGGCCCGCTCGGCCGCGGTCGCGATCTGGGCCTGCTGGTCGCGCTCGATCTCGGCGCGCAGGGCGCGGTCCACGAGGGAGTCGATCGACTCGCGGCGCGCGCGGCGGACCAGCCCGAAGGCGAAGGTGCTCAGCGCCAGGAGGGCCAGGGCCACGGCGAAGACGCCAGCCGTGACGAGCGACCCGGACTCCAGGAAGGTCGCGCCGCCGAACATGGCCGAGCCCGTCAGGGCGCCGATGATGGCCGTGCGGTAGGCCCAGACGGGTCCGTGCACGGTGACCGAGTAGAGCGCCACGAGCACGAGGAAGTCGACCGGGACGATGAGCAGCTCGCCCGCGAGGAAGTGCAGCAGCGCCACGGAGAACACCGCGGCGGCGGAGGCCGCCGGGCGGACCCTGCGCCAGGCCAGCGGGACGACCTGGGCGAGGGAGGCGAGCTCGACCCAGCCGTTCTCGGTGATCGAGAAGCTCGACGCGCTCGGCACCACGAGCAGGGCGGTGAACGCGGTGGCGACGGCGTCCATGACGAAGCGGTGCTTCTCGTCCCAGGCGCTCACGCGCTCCCACCACCGCACGCCGACAGCCTAGGGCGGTACGCCTGGTGGCACGTCGCCCCCCAGGCGGAGCGGCTGTCCCCCCGGGGTCGTACGCCACGCACGAGTCATGCTGGTCACGGACGTGCGCCGGGCGCGTTACACCGTAGAGGCAGCTGGTGTGGCTAGCATGTCCGCATGACGCACGTTCTCTTGGCCGAGGATGACCCAGCCATTGCCGAGCCCTTGGCCCGAGCCCTCGGTCGCGAGGGGTACGACGTGGTCGTGCAAGGCACCGGTCAAGGGGCCATCGAGGCCGCCTCGGCGGCGGACATGGTGATCCTCGACCTGGGCCTGCCGGACATGGACGGCCTGGACGTCGCGCGCTGGATCCGCAGCCAGGGGCTCAGCACCCCCGTGCTCGTGCTGACCGCGCGCGCCGACGAGGTCGACCTGGTCGTCGGGCTCGACGCCGGGGCGGACGACTACGTGACCAAGCCCTTCCGCCTCGCCGAGCTGCTCGCGCGGGTGCGCGCCCTGCTGCGCCGCACCCACGCCGACGGTCTCGAGGAGGACGAGGTCCACGCCCAGAACGTGCGCATGGACCTCGCCGCGCACCGTGCCTTCCAGGGCGAGCGCGAGCTGCACCTGACCGCCAAGGAGTTCGAGCTGCTGCGCGTGCTGGTGCGTGAGGCCGGGTCTGTGGTCCCGCGCGAGCAGCTCATGCGGCAGGTCTGGGACTCCGATCCCACCGGCTCGACCAAGACCCTCGACATGCACGTCTCGTGGTTGCGTCGCAAGCTCGGCGACGACGCCAACGACCCGCGCTACATCTCGACCGTCCGGGGCATGGGCTTCCGGTTCGAGACCGGCGCCTCCTGAGGGCGGGGGGCTGAGGTGCGGCGCCGCGTCCTCCAGGCGACCGTCGCCGCGGTGACGGTCGCCGTCCTGCTGCTCGGCATCCCCCTCGCGATCTTCAGCTCCCAGCTCATCCGGGACGCCGAGCTCCGCAACCGGGACGACCGGGCCGCGAACCTCGCGCGTCAGGTCGAGTCCCGGATCTCGAGCGACCGGGAGGTCACCGAGGAGCTGCTCGAGCTGTACCTGGGAGGGGACGACGGCAGTCTGCCCGCCTCGGTCTCGGTCGTCACCGCCGACGGCACCCGGGTCCGGGCCGGGGACCCCATCGAGGGCCGGGCCTACCCCGCGGTCGTGCGCACCGACTCCGGGGCGGTGGTCCTGGTCTCGATCTCCTACTGGGACGTGGTCTGGCGCACCACGCAGGCCGTGCTGCTCGTGCTCGTGGCCTCGCTGGGGGCGGTGCTCGCGGGGGTGGCCATGGCTTTGTGGCAGGCGCGACGCCTCGCCGCGCCGCTCGTGTACCTCGCGGCGAGCGCCGAGCAGCTCGGCTCGGGGCAGGTGCGGCCCAGGCTCGAGCCCTCGGGGGTCGAGGAGATCGACCTGGTAGCGGCCGAGCTCGCCCGCAGCGCGGACCGCATGGCTGGGCGCCTCGCGGCCGAGCGTCAGTTCGCGGCGGACGCCTCGCACCAGCTCCGCACCCCGCTCACCGCCTTGTCGATGCGGCTGGAGGAGATCAGTCTCGCGACCGACAAGGACGAGGTCCGCGAGGAGGCCCGCATCTCCCTCGAGCAGGTCGAGCGCCTGGTCACCGTGGTCGACGACCTCCTGACCCGGTCGCGCCGCGCCTCGGGGGGCACCACCGAGGCCGTGCACCTGCTCGACGTGGTGCACCAGCAGGAGGAGGAGTGGCTTCCCTCCTACCGCTCGGCCGGGCGGACCCTCAAGGTCGAGGTCCCGGACGACGTCGCCGTCCTGGCCACCCCGGGGGCCTTGGCCCAGGTGCTCGCCACCCTCATCGAGAACTCGCTGCGCCACGGCGGCGGCACGACGACGATCCGCTCACGCGGCTCGGGCCCCGGCGCGGCCGTGGTCATCGAGGTCACCGACGAGGGGCCTGGGGTCCCGGACGACCTCGCCCCGCGGATCTTCGAGCGGGAAGTGACCTCAGGTGCGGGGACGGGCCTGGGGCTCGCTCTCGCCCGTGACCTCGTCGCGGCCGACGGCGGACGCCTCGAGCTCGCGCAGCGTCGGCCCCCGGTCTTCGCGGTCTTCCTCTCCGGGGTGCCCCGGACCCTGGACCCCGACGTCGTGCTGCCGCGGGGGGCCACCCTGTCCCTGCGGGGCCGTCGGCGTCGCACCCAGGGGCCGCGGCGCTGAGACGGGGACGCCCTCCACGACCGAGCCGCCGGTGAAGACGAAGCGACGGTAGGCGAGGTACCGGAAGGCCGTGCCGAGCCCGAGGCCCACCACGTTGGCCGCGAGGTTGTCCGCCAGCGGCGAGGTCAGCCCGAGGGCGTAGCGCGAGACGGCCAGGCAGCCGACCGCGATGGCCATGCCGCCGACGTTGACCGCGGCGAACACCGCGAGCTCGCGGGCATGGGCCTCGGTGCGGTGCGCGGCGAAGGCCCAGTACCGGTTCCCCACCCAGGACACCAGCATCGCGACGGTGACCGCGAGGACCTTGGCGGTCAGGGGCCGGTCCCCGAGCAGCGGGCCCGGGCCGTGCAGCAGGAGGTTGAAGGTCCCGGCGTCGACGACGAAGGCCACGGCCCCGACGGAGCCGAACCTCAGGAGCTCGGTGAGCCGGGTCCGCATGGCGGCAGGGTATCTGGACGCCGCGCCGGAGGTCCTGCCGACCTTGTTAGGCTCGCCCGTCGTGACGGGACCTGTGGTGGCAGTGGTGGGCGGCGGTCAGCTCGCCCGGATGATGACTCCTGCGGCGACGGCCCTGGGCCTGGGGCTGCGGGTGCTGGTCGAGGGCCCGACGACGTCGGCAGCCCAGGTGGTGGTCGACGCCCCGGTGGGGCTCCCCAAGGACCGTGGTGCGGTCCAGGCCCTGGTCGAGGGCGACACGAAGCGTCCTCGGGCGGCCGTCCTGACCTTCGAGCACGAGCACGTGCCGGGGGAGGTGCTCGCCGAGGTCCTCGCCTCGGGGGTGCCGGTCCGGCCCAGCGCCGCGGCCCTGATTCACGCGCAGGACAAGATCGCGATGCGGCGCCGGCTCACCGAGATCGGCGTGCCGTGCCCGGACTGGGCCGAGCTGCCCGACGCGGCAGCCCTGTCCAGGTTCCTCGAGGACCACGGCGGCGAGGCCGTCGTCAAGACCGCGCGCGGGGGCTACGACGGCAAGGGTGTGCGGGTGGTCCGCTCGACGAGCGAGGTGGTCGAGTGGTTCGCGGCCGCGGGGATCGGTGGGCCCGCCCTGCTCGCCGAGGCGAAGGTGCCGTTCGTGCGGGAGCTCGCGGTCCTGCTCGCCCGTCGGCCCTCGGGGGAGATCCGGACGTGGCCCGTGGTCGAGACCGTGCAGGCCGACGGCGTGTGCTCGCTGGTCGTGGCCCCCGCACCGGACCTGGACCCGGTGGTCGAGGCCGCAGCGCTCGACGCGGCGACCCGGGTCGCCGAGGGGCTCGACGTGACCGGGGTGCTCGCGGTCGAGCTGTTCGAGGTGGCTGGTCGGTCGGTGGGTCCGGCGGGAGAGGCCGGGGCGCGGGTGCTGGTCAACGAGCTCGCGATGCGGCCGCACAACTCGGGTCACTGGACCATCGACGGCGCGGTCACCAGCCAGTTCGAGCAGCACCTGCGCGCGGTCCTCGACCTCCCCCTCGGGGACACGACGCCGACCGCCCGGTGGTCGGTCATGGCCAACGTGCTGGGCGCCGAGCGGGACGAGCTCACCGAGGCCCTGCCCGAGGTCGCCGCCCTGGATCCCGCGGCCAAGGTCCACCTCTACGGCAAGGAGGTCCGCCCCGGGCGCAAGCTCGGCCACGTCACGGCGTCCGGCGAGGACCTCGACACCGTGCGCGACCGGGCGCTGGCGGCGGCGTCGGTGGTCAGGGGAGACTCGACCCATGGCTGAGAGCGCAGGAGCACCGCTGGTCGGTGTCGTCATGGGGTCGGACTCGGACTGGCCCGCCATGGAGGCCGCGGCCCTGGCCCTGGCCGAGTTCGAGGTCCCGTGCGAGGTCGACGTCGTCTCGGCGCACCGCATGCCCCAGGAGATGATCGACTACGGGCGGTCGGCGGCCGAGCGCGGGCTGCGGGTCGTCATCGCCGGGGCGGGGGGCGCGGCCCACCTGCCCGGGATGTTGGCCGCCGTCACCCCGCTGCCCGTGATCGGTGTCCCGGTCCCGCTCGCGCACCTGGACGGCATGGACTCGCTGCTGTCGATCGTGCAGATGCCTGCGGGGGTCCCGGTCGCGACCGTGTCGGTCGGCGGGGCACGCAACGCGGGGCTGCTCGCGGTGCGGATGCTCGCCGCGGGAGAAGGGGAGGCCGCTGCGGCGCTGCGGGAGCGGATGGTGACCTTCCAGGAGAGCCTCCGCGACCAGGCGCAGGCCAAGGGAGAGCGGCTGCGGTCCCGCCGGGCGGGCGAGGGGCGGACCGGCTTCGGCCGCTGACCGCGGTCCGCCGTGGGCGGGCGATCTTCGCGGGCCCGTCGTAGGGTCACAGAATGGTAACGACGACCCCGACGGGGGTGCCTGACGTCCCTGTGCCCGCGGACGGACGCGGTGGGCCCGGGACCTCGCCCTCGAGCGACGCGCCGCGGGGGCGTCCGCGCCCCGAGCCAGCAACCCGCGAGCACCCGGCTCGGCTGTACACCCTGGACGGACTGCGGTTCGCGGCTGCGGTCGGCGTCCTGCTCCATCACTTCACCGCGCGGTGGCACGTCGGCTGGGGGGAGGACCCGGGGGAGCGGTTCCCCGTGCTCGGCCACGTATCGACGTACTTCGCCCTGGCGCCCGAGCTCTTCTTCGTCATCAGCGGGTTCGTCATCCTGTGGACCGCGTGGGGCCGCTCAGTACCTCAGGTGGTGGGCTCGCGGCTGGCGAGGCTCTACCCCTCGTACTGGGCCGCGGTGCTGATGACGAGCTTCCTGCTCATGGTGATCTGGCGGGACGGGAAGCAGATCTCGTTGTCCGAGGTCGCCGTGAACCTGACCCTGACCCAGTCCGCGTGGGGGGTGCGGCACGTCGACGGCGTCTACTGGACGTTGTGGACGGAGCTGCGCTTCTACCTGCTCATCGTCCTTCTCGTGGCGATCGGGCTGACCCGACGACGCATCATCGCGTTCACCACGCTCTGGCCGCTGGTGGCGTGGGGGGTGCACGAGGCCGGATGGCGCATCGCCGACATGCTGCTCATCGGCACCTACGCCCCGCTCTTCGCCGGCGGGATGCTCCTGTTCCTCATCTTCCGCGACGGGCACTCACGGCTGCTCTGGGGGCTGGTCGCGATGAACACCGCGCTGGCCGTGCACCACATCGTCCCCGAGCAGATGAGGTCGCTGAGCGCCAACACCATCTTCCCGCCGAACCCGTGGCTCATCGGGGCGATCGTCGTCGGGTGCTTCGGCCTGGTCGCGGTGCTGAGCCTGACGCGGCTCGCGCGGACCAAGGTCGAGATCTTCGTCGGCCTGGGAGCGATCACCTACCCCCTGTACCTGATCCACGAGTTCTGGGGCTGGTGGGTCATCGACCAGCTCGAGCCGTACCTGCCGACCTACGTCGTCCTTGCCGCAGCCTTCGCGGTCTCGATCCTGCTCGCCATGCTCATCCACCACGGGGTCGAGAAGAAGGTCAACAAGCCGATGCGGCGCGGCGTGGAGCGCGGCCTGACCAGGGTCGCCGACCGGCTGCCGCGGCGGCGGTCAGTCCAGGCCGCCGACGGGTCCGGGGGGCAGTGAGCCCTCGCGGATGTCGGTGAAGAACGCCGGGGTGAGGTCGGGGTCCAGGAGCACCGTCGAGCCGACCCCGCCGGGCTGGTAGTCCATCGTGGCGATCGGCGGGGTGCCGGTGATGCCCTCCGGACCCGTTGCGCTACGGAAGGCGAGGGCGAGGCGTCCCAGGTCCACCACCGAGGTGTCGTCACTCACCGCGAGGGCGCCAGTCCCGGCGCGGACCAGGGAGACCTGGCGCCGCGGGTCGAGGACGGCCGGCGAGGCGGCCTCACCGGTGATCGCAGCGATCAGCTGCTGCTGGCGCTGGGCGCGTCCGATGTCCCCTTGGGCGTCGGCGTAGCGCATACGGGCGAAGGCCAGCGCCGTGGTGCCGTCTGACACGTGGCAGCCCGAGGTCCATACCAGCCCGCTGAGCGGCTCGTTGACGTCCTGGTCGAGGCACAGCTCGACGCCGCCCAGGGCGTCGACCACGTCGGTGATGCCTCCGAAGCCGACCTCGACGTAGTGGTCGATCGTCATCCCGGTGAGGCCTTCGACGGTGCTCACCAGGAGCGGCGCCCCGCCGTAGCTGAAGGAGGCGTTGATCTTCGCGGCCCCGTGGCCGGGGATCTCGGCGTAGGTGTCGCGGGGCAGGCTGATGAGTGCTGCCGGCCCGCTCTCGGGGACGTGCAGCAGCATGATCGTGTCGGTGCGGGCCCCGGTGGTCTCGCTGTCCTCGATGACGCCGTCTTCGCGGGAGTCGGAGCCCGCGAGCAGGTACGTGGTTCCTGCCGTCGGCGCGGCTCCCGAGGTGGCCTCGACATGCTCGAGGCGGCTGTCGGCCCACAGCACCAGACCGAGGGGCCAGGCGAGCAGGACCGCGAGCACGAGGGCCGCGACGACCACCGCGCGACGTCGGCGACGGCGCGGCCGAGGTGCCTCCGGAAGTTCGCCGGGCCGGGCGGGGGAGGTCCGGGTCGGGGGTGCGGCACCG
>NZ_JALPKN010000157.1 GCF_023630195.1 Actinotalea sp. C106
TGGGCGCGCCGGCGAAGGCAGCGCGGAAGGCGGCCGTGGCCCGGGCGGAGCCCTCGGCCTGGGGCCAGGCCTCGAGCCACTCGACGGGCGCGCCCGGGCCGGTGGTGGTGGACGTGCTCACAGGGCGACCTCCTGCAGTCGGGCGGCGATGCGCTCGGGGGTGGTGTCAGAGATCCACGAGGCCATGCCCGACTCGACCCCGGCCAGGTACTTCAGCTTGCCAGGGGCGCGCAGCACCGAGATCACCTGCAGGTGCAGGCGCCCGAGCTCGCGGCCCTCGCCGACCACGGCCTGGTGCCAGCCCGCGATGTAGGGCAGCGGGATGGGGGCGCCGCCGACCTCCTCGGGCTCGACGAAGAAGCGGTCCAGCCGGCGCAGCAGCTCGAGGTAGGCCATGGCGAGGTCCTCGCGCTCGGCCTCGGTGAGACCCGGCAGGTCCAGCACGTCCCGGTTCGGGGCCAGGTGCACCTCGACGGGCCAGCGTGCGGCCGCCGGTACGTAGGCCGTCCAGTGCTCGGTCTCCAGGACCACGCGGGTGCCGGCACGACGCTCGGCGTCGAGCACGTCACGCAGCAGGTGGCCGCCGGTGCGCTCACGGTGGGCGGCCGCCTGCCGCAGCATCGCCTGGGTGCGAGGGGTCACGAAGGGGAAGGCGTAGATCTGCCCGTGCGGGTGGGGCAGGGTCACCCCGATCTCCTTCCCGCGGTTCTCGAAGCAGAAGACCTGCTCGATCCCCGGCAGGGCCGAGAGCTCGGTGGTGCGGTCCGCCCAGGCCTCGATGATGGTCCGCACGCGGCGCGGGGTGAGGCCTGCGAAGGAGCCGGTGTGGTCGGAGCTGAAGCACACGACCTCGCAGCGTCCGGCCGCGGGGCGCGCCTGCCACAGCTCCTCGCCGTCGACGTCCCAGCCGTCCTCGAGGCCGACGCCGGGCAGCTGCATGAGCGCCGGGAAGCGGTTCTCGAAGACGACGACGTCGTAGTCGGTGTCGGGCACCTCGCCGTCGGAGTAGTCGGTGCCCGAGTCCGCCGGGCGGGCCGGGCACAGCGGGCAGGCGTCGGCCGCGGGCAGGAAGGTCCGGTTCATGCGGTGCGAGGCCATGGGGATCCAGTCCCCGGTGAGCGGGTCGAGGCGCATCTCGGGGCCCGCGGGAGGCTGCTCGACCCCGTCGGCGTCGACCCTCGGCTCGAAGCGTGGGGGCAGCGGGCGTGGGTCGTCCAGGCGGCGGGTGCGCTCGCCCGAGACGTAGGCCTCGGTGTCGTCGAAGTAGATGAGGTCGCGGCCGTCGGCCATCTGCGTCGCGGTGCGACGGACGGGTCCGGCGGCGGTGTCGGGTCGGGGTGTCACGGTGGTCCTCAGGGTGCGGGGGCGGGTGCGGGCGTGGCAGCGGGAGGGGGTGCGGGGGCGGGCTCGGCGAGGACCAGCTCGCCGACCTGCTCGCGGGCGGCGTGAGCAGCCTCGCGGCCCAGGCCGGTGTCGCTGATCAGGACGTCGACCTCGGTCAGGGCCACGATGCGGCTCAGGCCGACCTCGCCCCACTTGGTGCGGTCGGCCAGGACGACCGTCTGGTTCGCGGCTGCGACGAGCGCGCGGTCGGTCTCGGCCTCGAGCAGGTTGGGCGTGGTGAGCCCCGCGTCGACGTCCATCCCGTGCACGCCGACGAACGCGACGTCCACGCGCAGGGTCTGCAGGCTGGCCGTGGCGACCGGGCCGACCAGGGCGTCCGAGGGGGTGCGGGTGCCCCCGGTGAGCACCACCGTCAGGTCGTGGTCCTCGGGGCGGTGCAGGGTCTCGGCCGCAGGCAGGGAGTTGGTGACCACGGTCAGGGGCCGCAGGGTCGGGGTCTCGGCGATGAGCGCGGCCAGCAGGTGGGTCGTGGTGCCCGCCGACAGCGCCACGGCCCCGCCGGGGGAGATCAGCTCGAGGGCTGCCCGGGCGATGGCCTGCTTCTCGGGGCCGGCGAGGGTGCTCTTGGCGAGGAACCCGGGCTCGTGCGCGGCGTGCCGGGCGTCGACAGCCCCGCCGTGCACCCGGTGCACCAGGCCGCGTCGGGCGAGCTCGGCGATGTCCCGGCGGACGGTCATGTCCGAGACGTCGAGGTCGGCCACCAGGTCGGCCACCCGGACGGCCCCGCGCGCGCGGATCTCGCCCAGGATGAGGTCCTGCCGTTGTTGCGCGAGCACCTCAACAGTATTCACCAAGAACGGACAGAATTCGAACATGACCGGACACCCGAGCGGGTGAGGTCGTACTGCACCGCCTGGGCTTCGCGTCCGGCCCGCGGGCCAGGGGCGGCCTGAGGCCTCGGGTCAGCGCCCCACGGGAGACAGGCCCAGGGACCGTCCGGCAAGCCCGCGCGAGCGCGTGGCCAGGCCGCGGGCGACCTCGTGCAGCACCCGGGCGCCGGGGGAGTCGGGGTTGGTGAGGGTGACCGGGGTCCCGCCGTCGGCCGCGGCCCGCAGCTCGGTGTCCAGGGGGATCTGCCCCAGGAGGGGGACGGGCGCTCCGGTGGCCTTGCCCAGGTTGTCCGCGACGGTCTGGCCGCCCCCGCTGCCGAACACCTCGACCCGCGACCCGTCGGGCTGCTCGAGCCAGGACATGTTCTCGATCACCCCGACGATGTGCTGCCGGGTCTGCAGCGCGATCGACCCGGCGCGCTCGGCGACCTCGGCAGCCGCGACCTGCGGCGTCGTGACCACCACGAGCTCGCTCGAGGGCAGCATCTGGGCCACCGAGATCGCGATGTCCCCGGTCCCGGGCGGCAGGTCGAGCAGCAGCACGTCCAGGTCTCCCCAGAAGACGTCCGCCAGGAACTGCTGCAACGCGCGGTGCAGCATCGGGCCGCGCCAGACCACGGGCTGCCCGGGGGGCACGAACATCCCGATGGAGATGACCTTCACCCCGTGGGCCACCGGCGGGATGATCATGTCGTCGACCTTGGTCGGCGTCTGCTGGACGCCCAGCATCCGGGGGATCGAGAAGCCGTAGACGTCGGCGTCGACCACCCCGACCTTGAGCCCCTGCTCGGCCAACGCGACCGCCAGGTTCGCCGTGACGGAGGACTTGCCCACGCCGCCCTTGCCCGAGGCGATCGCGTAGACCCGGGTCAGGCTGTCGGGCTGGGCGAAGGGGATCACCGGCTCGCCCGCGCCGCCACGGAGCATCGTCTTGAGCTCGTCGCGCTGCTCGGCGCTCATCGCCCCGAGCTCGACCCGCACCTCGCCGACCCCCTCGAGGGCCTGGACGGCGGCCGTCACGTCCTTGGTGATCGTGTCCTTGAGCGGGCAGCCCGCGGTCGTCAGGTCGATGCCGACCGTGACCGTCGCACCGGCCTCGGTCGTCGGGCCGGGTTCGACGTCGACCGAGCGGACCATCTTGAGGTCGGTGATCGGGCGCTTGATCTCGGGGTCGATGACCCCGGCGAGCGCGGCGGTGACGGACTCGACGGTGGGGGCGGACATGCCTCCATCGTAGGTTGCTCATCAGCGGGCCCGGTCGGCCGATCTTCCTGGGGGCGGAGGAGGGACGATGACGGCGGACCAGGGTTTCGCCCTGCTGTACCTCTGCGCTGCCATGACGGGCTTCGTGGTCGCGGGCCTGTGGTGGGAACAGCGCCGGTCGACGGCCGCGCGGTACCTGGCCGCCACGCTGGGGGCCAGTGCAGTGTGGGCGCTCGGATCCGTCGTCGTGGTGCTGTCCGCCGAGGCCCAGCGGTACGCGCTCGTCCCCGTGACCGTCTTCCCGGCGGCCGCGCTCTCGGTCGGCACCTTCTTCTGCCTGCTCGCCGCCGTGGCGGACCGGTCCTGGCACCCCGGCCCGGCCGTCCGCGCTCAGCTCGTCGGGCACCCGGTGGTGATGCTCCTGCTGGGTGCGACCAACGACGCCCACCACCTGATCCTGGCGCCGGCAGGGCCAGGGGACGAGTACCGGCTCACCTCCCTGTTCTGGGTGCACACCGCCTACTCCTTCAGCCTGATCGGCGTGGGCCTCGTCCGAGCGGTCCGGGCCCGGCGCCACGCCCCGGTGCTCCGCAGCGCCCGGATCACGGTGATCCTCGTGGCGGGCTGCCTGCCCAGCCTCACGGTGATCGTCCAGATCGCGTACATGACGGCCGCGGGCACCGTGATCAACGACCTCTCGCCGGTGGCCTTCCTGGTCGCCGGGCTCGTGGCCGCCCACGCGGTGCGGCGCCGGGGGGTGCTCGCCGTCGTGCCGGTCGCCCGCGCGCAGGTTCTGGACCGGCTGGGGGACGTCGTGCTCGTGCTCGACGAGGACGGTCAGCTGATCGACCTCAACCTGGCCGCCCGGGACCTGCTGGAACGGCTCGACGTGCCGATCGTCGACCCGGGGAGCGGGGCTCCCCAGGGCCTCGGACCCCTGGCGGACCTGGTCCGTGCCGGCACCGGCGAGCACCTGCTCGAGACGGCCGACGGGCACCGCATGCTCGACGTGCGGGCGACGCCCCTGACCGACCGGCGCGATCGCCCGGTGGGCACGGCCCTCGTGGCCCGTGACGTGACGACCGAGGTCGCGCACCGCGTCGAGCTGGCCCAGGCGAACCAGGCGCTGCGTGAGCACGTCGAGACGATCGACCAGCTGCGCGCCGAGGTGGCCGAGCAGGCCGTGCGCGACGCGATGACCGGACTGCACAACCGTCGCCACCTCGACGCGGCCCTCGCCGACCTCGAGACGGACCTCGTGGCTGGGGCCGGCCGAGCCTCGGTGATCATGCTCGACGCCGACCACTTCAAGCAGGTCAACGACGAGCACGGGCACGCGGTCGGCGACCGGCTGCTGGCCGAGATCGCCCACGTCATGGCTGCCGCGGCCCAGCCCGGGGAGACGGTCGCGCGCTACGGCGGCGAGGAGTTCGTCATGGTGCTGCCTGAGACCGGCGAGGAGGAGGCGCTGCGCCGGGCCGAGGAGCTGCGGCTGCGCTGCGGTCGCGTGGAGGTGCCGGTGCGCGGGGGAGGGACGCTCAGCGTGACCGTCAGCGCCGGGGTGGCGGCCTCAGGCCCGGGGCGCACCACACCGAGCGCGCTCCTGGACGCGGCAGACTCCGCGCTCTACGAGGCCAAGCGGCAGGGCCGCGCGCAGACCTGCGTCGCGCCGCTCAGCCGGCTCGTTCGTCCTCACGCTCGGGGGTGAGCTCCTCGAGCAGGTTGCGCAGCTCGGACCGCACGAAGTCGCGGGTCGCGACCTCGCCCAGGGCGATGCGCAGCCCGGCCATCTCGCGCGCGAGGAACTCGGTGTCGGCCAGAGACCTGGCCGCGCGCTGCCGGTCGTGCTCGAGGGCGACCCGGTCCCGGTCGTCCTGCCGGTTCTGCGCGAGCAGGATCAGCGGGGCGGCGTAGGAGGCCTGCACCGAGAAGAAGAGGTTGAGCAGGATGAACGGGTACGGGTCCCACCGCAGGCCGAACAGGGCGACCGCGTTGAGGGTCACCCACACGATGACGAAGCCCGTCATGTAGAGCAGGAACCTGCCGGTCCCCATGAACCGCGCGAAGGCCTCGGCCCCGCTCCCGATGAAGTCCGGGTCGAGCCTGGGCCGCCAGACGCGACGGTCTTCCTTGGGGGTGTCGAGGCGGTCAGCCACGGCCGGCCTCCATCTGCTCGGTCATCGTGCGGTCGGTGTCCTCGGCATCGGCCTCGCGCCAGTCCTGCGGGAGCAGGTGGTCCAGGACGTCGTCGACGCTGACCGCGCCCAGCAGGCGGCGCTCGGTGTCGACCACGGGCAGGGCCAGCAGGTTGTACGTCGCGAGCAGGCGGGTGACCTGGCTCAGCGGGGCGTCCGGAGCGACCACCTCGATCTCGGGGTCGACGAACACCCCGATCGCGTCGTGCGGGGCCTCGCGCAGCAGGCGCTGGAAGTGCACCACCCCCAGGAATCGCCCGGTCGGCGTCTCGAGCGGAGGCCGCGAGACGAAGACCATCGAGCCCAGGGCCGGGGTGAGGTCCCGACGGCGGATGTGGGCCAGGGCCGCAGCCACCGACGTCTCGGGGCCCAGGACCACGGGCTCGGTGGTCATCAGACCACCCGCGGTGTCGTCCTCGTAGGCGAGCAGACGCCGGACGTCCCGCGCCTCCTCGGGCTCCATCAGCTCGAGGAGCTCGGCGGCCTTCTCGACCGACACGTCGCTCAGCAGGTCCGCGGCGTCGTCGGGCTGCATGGCCTCCAGGACGTCGGCCGCACGGCCCAGCTCGAGGGAGGACAGGATCGCGACCTGGTCGTCGACCGGCAGCTCCTCGAGCACGTCGGCCAGGCGCTCGTTGTTGAGGGCCGTGGCGACCTCGAGGCGACGGGTCGCGCCCAGCTCGTGCAGCACGTCGGCCAGGTCCGCGGGCTTGAGGTCGTCGTAGGAGGCCAGGAGGAGCTCGGCCCCCTGCAGCTCGGGCCCGCCCGCGAGGGTCCGCACGTCGTCCACGTCGACGAGCAAGGTCTCGCCGCGACGGCGCAGCCCCAGACCGCCCTTGCCCTGCGGCCGGCGACGGACGAAGAGCTGGGAGACCAGCCAGTCCCGGGTGCGCTGCTGCTCGATCGCGACGTCGACCACGGTGGCGCCCCCGCTGCCGTCGACCAGCTCGACGTGGCGGTCCAGCAGATCGCCGATGACGAGGGTCTCCGAGGCACGCTGCTCGAAGCGACGCATGTTCAGCAGGCCCGTGGAGATCACCTGACCTGCGTCGATGCTGGTGACCCTGGTCAGCGGGAGGAAGACCCGACGCCGGCCCGGCACCTCGACGACCAGGCCCACGGCCCGGGGCGCGCCCTTGAGGCGCAGCAGCACGACGACGTCGCGCACCCGGCCCACCTGGTCCCCGATCGGGTCGAAGACCGTGGTGCCCACCAGGCGCGCGGCGAAGACTCTGTTCCCGGCGCTGCTCACGGCGTCAGCGTAGTGCGCAAGGGCCGATCGGGTCGGGGATGGCTCACGCGTGGTCGGTGGGGGAGAATCCCCCCATGACCATGAACCGCTCGGGCCGTCTCCCCGCCATCCCCACCATGCCCCGCGGTGAGCAGATCGCCGTGTACGAGGAGTACCTCGCGGCGCAGAAGGCCGTGGACTACCTGTCCGACAAGGAGTTCCCGGTCCAGCACGTGACGATCGTCGGCGCCGACCTGCACATGGTCGAGCGGGTCACGGGGCGGCTCACCTACTCGCGTGTCGCGCTCGCGGGCCTGGCCAGCGGTGCGTGGTTCGGGCTGTTCGTCGGGCTGCTGCTCTCGCTGTTCTCGAGCGAGGCGTCCTTCCGGCCGATCTTCCTCGGGATCGCGATCGGGGCGGCCTTCGGCATCCTGTTCTCGGTGATCTCCTACTCCTTCACCGGGGGCAAGCGGGACTTCACCTCGGCGAGCCAGATCGTCGCCTCGAGCTACGCGGTGCTGTGCGCCCCCGAGCAGGCTCACAAGGCCCGCGCGCTGCTCGCCGAGACGGGTGGTCCCGGTGTGGGCCGTGCGCGCGTGGCCCCGGCCGCGGCCCCGGCC
>NZ_JALPKN010000158.1 GCF_023630195.1 Actinotalea sp. C106
CTGCCCGAGGTGCGCGGCGGCGGCCTGGAGCCCGGCCAGCTCGCCCGCGGCGTCCTCGTCGGTCGCGACCAGGCGTTCGACCTGGCGGCGCTCGACGTCGTCGACCGCGTCCACGGCGTAGGCACCGAGCAGGGTGCGGGGGTCCTCGGGCGGGGTGCCCTGGGTCCCTTGGTTGCCTGTGCCCTGGTTGCCGGTGCCCTGGCTGCCGGTGGGCTGGTCGGTGCTCATGCGGGGACCCCCAGGCAGTCGCGCAGCCGGAGCAGGCCGTCGCGGATGCGGCTCTTGACGGTGGGCAGCGGGGCCGTGAGGCGGGCCGCGACCTCGCGGTAGGTGTGACCCCCGTAGTAGGCCATCAGCACCGCGTCACGCTGGGTGTCGGTGAGGCTGCCGAGGCAGTCCCGCACACGTGCTCGTTCCATCTCGACCTCGACCTCCTCTGCCACCACGTCGAACGGGGGATGGTGCATGCCGTCCAGGGAGCGCTGGTCGCGCTCGCGCTGGGACTGGACCGCGCGGACCCGGTCCACGGCCCGCCGGTGGGCCAGGGTCATGACCCAGGTGCGGGCCGAGGCCCGGGTGGGGTCGAAGCGGGCCGCGGTCCGCCAGACCTCGAGCATGACCTCCTGGGTGACCTCGGCCGCGTGGTCGGGGTCCCGCAGCACGGCCCGGGCGGTGCCGTGGACCCCCGCGGAGAGCAGGTCGTAGAGCTGGGCGAAGGCCTGCTCCTCGCCCCGGGCCGTGGCCAGGAGAAGGTCCTCGGCCGACGGCGCCGTCGGCTCGGTCCGGCTGGACCGGGGAGCCGCAGCGGAGTCAGGGGCCTCGGGCGAAGTCACGGAGGTCAGTGTGCCCCAGGTGGTGCCGGCATGCGCCACCGGCACCACCTGGGGCACGGTCTGGGACCCTCAGCCGATCACTCGACCAGGGCTGCCGAGAGGGAGTCGATCGCCCCCGCGAGGGTCTCGACGTGGTGCGTCAGGCCCTCGGCCACGGCGTCGGACGGGAGCTCGCCACCGCTGACCTCCTCGAAGAAGTCACCGGCCTGCGGGCGGTACCCGTCGAGGTTGCGCAGAGCGTCCTGCGTGCCCTGCTCGTCGCCGCCGGCCCGGGCGACCGCGTAGTCGACGAAGTAGCCGATGTGCTCGCGCCACAGGTCGAGGAAGGCGGCGCCGTTCTCGTCACCGGCGAGGGAGGTCACGGCCTCGGAGAGCGCCACGGAGTTCTCGTCCAGGACGCCGGCCGCGGCGGTGAAGGCCTCGGACTCGGGGCCGCCCTCGGCCGTGTACGCGGTGAAGACCGAGATCGCGGCCAGGTAGACGTGCTCCTGGAGGAGGTACGTCATGTCGGACCGCAGGGTCGAGGCGGGGTCGGACGGGTCGCCGTCGAGGTCGAGCGCCGTGTCCAGGCCCCCCGCGATGGTCTCGGCGGCCATGCCGACGTGGGACGCGGCCTCCTGGAGCGAGGCGTACGCACCGGTGTCGCCGGCGGCGAGGCCGTCGATCGCCGCGGTGAGGGTCGTGATGTGCATCTCGAGGGACTCGGCGATCGCGGCGGCCGGCAGCTCGCCGGCGCTGATCTCCTCGAAGAAGGCCCCGGCGTCGGTCGTGTAGCCCTGCAGGGAGGCGAGGGCCGCGTCACGGGCCTCGGCGTCCCCGGCCTGCTGGGCCACGGCGTAGTCGACGAAGAAGCCGACGTGCTCACGCCACAGCGCGAGGAAGTCCGCCTCGGCCTCGTCACCGGCGAGCTCGCCGATCGCGGTGGACAGGTCCACCGAGTTGCCGTCGAGGGCCTCGGCGGCGAGGGCGAACTCGTCGGAGTCCGGGCCGGTCGTGTAGGCGGTGGCGACCGCGGTACCGGCCAGGTAGACGTGCTCCTGGAGGAGGGCGGTCAGCCCGGCACGCAGGTCGGCGGCGGCCGAGTCGACCTCGCCCTCGGTGCCCGTCGCGGTGGCCAGGCCGGTCGCGAGGGTCAGGGCGGTCTCGGGCATGTGCGCCGCGGCGGTGCGGGCGTCGGCGAACGGGTCGCCGGTGCCCATCGGCATGAGGGCGGACGTCTCGGCCATGTCCTGCGAGGCCGCGTCGTCGGGCATCTCCTCGGTCATGGTGGGCTCGTCGGCTGCCGGCTCCTCGCTCGAGCACGAGGTGAGGGCGAGGGTGGCGGCGACGGCCGCCACCACGGCGGCGTTGCGGGTGCGTGCGTGACGCATGGGGTCCTCCGTCGATCGTGGGATCTGCTGTCGGGTGTGGTTCGGAGCCGTGGGGGAGGCGGATGGGTCGATCGGCGACGTAGTTTGGAGCCGCGGCACCGCAGGGTGCCGGGTGAGGCGCCGACGGCGACGAGCCGAGCGGGGCGCCGCACCGCCCCAGGTGACAGGAGGACGGCCATGACGTACCAGGTGAGCAAGAGCGACGACCAGTGGCGCGAGGAGCTGTCCGGCGACGAGTTCGCGGTGCTGCGGCAGGCCGGGACCGAGCGGCCGTGGACCGGTGAGCTCCTCGACGAGAAGCGCGTGGGCACCTACTCGTGCCGCGCCTGCGGGGCCGAGCTCTTCCAGGCCGAGACCAAGTTCGACTCGCACTGCGGGTGGCCCAGCTTCTACGCGCCCGCCGAGGGGGACGCCGTCGAGCTGATCGAGGACCGCAGCATGGGGATGGTGCGTACCGAGGTGCGCTGCGCCCGGTGCGGCTCCCACCTGGGCCACCTGTTCGACGACGCCCCGCAGACCCCGACCGGGGACCGGTACTGCATGAACTCGGTCTCCCTGGCCTTCGAGCCGCAGCAGGACGCCCCAGGATGAGCGAGGCCCGCCGGCCTCGCCGCCCCGCGATGCTCGACCCCCGCGCGGCGGACGAGCTGCCCGGGGACGCCGACCCGGCGCTGCGTCAGGAGGTCGCGCACATGACGGCCAACGTCATCGTGCGGCAGGCCCGGGCGGCCGAGGACCCGGAGGTCGTGGACCGGCTGGTGCGGCTGGTCGAGGCCGAGGGCCTGGACACCGTGGCCGCCATGTGGTCGGACAGCCCCGCGACGACCCTGCCGGGGGCCCTGTGGCGGCTGTACGTGCTGCGGGAGTGGGTGCGGCGGGACCCGCACGTCGTGGCCGAGCGGTACCGGACCGGCGTCGTCCGGGCCGAGGTGCACGACGTCGTCGCGGGGGTCGCGAGCCTGCCCGGCCCGAGCGACGTCTCCCGCGTGGTGGACGCCGTGCTCTCGGGGGTGTTCACGGCGGACCTGGCGATCGCCCTCGAGCGGGGGGCGGCCTTCTGCCGGGTCCTGGCGACGGGGGCCGCCTTCGACGCGGACCACGTCGAGGACCGCGACGTCGAGCTCGCCGCGCACATGACCCGTGGCGCCTCGGGGCTCGTCCGCACCGCCGAGGAGCTCGAGGCGGCTGCCGCGCTGTGGCGGGCCGACCGCCTCGAATGAGGCTCATCTCACCGCTCGGGGAGCTGCCCTGGCGGGACCTGCGTTGGGCGGGCCGTTAAACTAGGGGGGACGCCGGGCCGCGGTAGCCCCGGGCTCCACACAAAGCCGCTACGAGCGGCCTTCGCGCCGACAGGCGCTCCCGGTCCGGCGTCGCCCCTCCCTTCATCTCGTGTCAGAACCTGGGATACCTCTGGGTATCCGTGCTTCTGACATGAGGTGGGGCTAGAGGGTGGAGGGGGGGCGGTGGCGCTCGACGGCGACGATGCGGGCCTTGTCGCCCTCGCCGGCGACGTGGGCGACGAGGATCTCACCCGTGCGGAGGTAGGGGTCCTTGGCGGGCAAGGTGCCGACGGTCCAGCGCCGGGTCGCCTCGCCCACCGTGTCGACGACGTCGGCGAGCACGGGGCGGTGCGTCGAGACGGCGGCGTCGCGCGGGTGGACGATGAGCTCACCCAGCACCTCGGAGGTCGCAGCAGGGTTCTCCGCGTGCGCCGCCTCGGTCAGGGCCTTCTGGCTCACCAGCGTGATCCCGGCCTTCGAGGCGTAGGGCTCGATCGTGTCGAGGCAGCGCTTCCACGGGCTGGTGACGACCTCACGCACCCCGAAGGCGGCGAGCACGGGCACCAGGGCCACGGCCTGTGCGGCCCCCTTGGGTGTCAGCGGTCGGGAGGACTCCCCGCGACGCCACGCCGATCGCCGTCGGGCCCGCCCGTGGCGGACCACCGTGACGGTGCGGGTCGCGAGGCGCTCACGGGCCCAGAAGGCCATCAGGGTCGCCAGCGGCGAGCGGTCGGCCGGGCGGGTGAGCAGCTCCTCGGCCGTGGCGGCCCCCACCCAGACGGCCTCGTCGACCTCCTCCGGGCTGGCGAGCTCGACCGGGGGGCGCACCGAGAGCGGTGCGGCGTCGGCCTCCTCGGCGGGCCGCGCGGCCCAGTAGTGCACCTGCTTGACCCGGCCGTCGGACAACGCGTAGCGCAGCCCGGGCAGGGGGATGCCGAGGACGACCTGGAGCCCGGTCTCCTCGGCGACCTCGCGCACGGCCGCCGCGGGCAGCGACTCACCCGGGTCGACCTTGCCCTTGGGCCAGGACCAGTCCTTGTAGCGGGGCCGGTGCACGAGCATGACCTCGAGCCGTTCCTCGCGCACCCGCCAGGGGATGGCCCCCGCGGCGTGGACGGCCGTCGGCCGCCCGTTGCTGACCTCGCTCACCGCTCGCGGCTCACCGGTCGCGGTGGTGGCGACGGCGCTGACGCTTGATCAGCATCGCCTGCAGGTCCTGGAGGGGCGTGCCGTCCTCGCCGTGGCTGTGCCGCTCCCAGGTCGCGTCGGGGCCCAGGTGCCAGGAGGCGGTCTCGGGGGACATGGAGATCTCGAGCAGCTCGACCAGCTCGGCGATGTGCTCGGGGTCCCGCAGGCTCACGAGGGTCTCGACGCGGCGGTCCAGGTTGCGGTGCATGAGGTCCGCCGAGCCGATGAACACCTCGGGCTCGCCCCCGTTGGCGAAGGCGAAGACCCGCGCGTGCTCGAGGAAGCGCCCCAGGACCGAGCGCACCCGCACCGTCTCGCTCAGCCCCGGCACCCCCGGGCGCAGCGCGCAGATCCCGCGGACCACGAGGTCGATCGGCACCCCCACCTGCGAGGCGCGGTAGAGGGCGTCGATGGTCTCCTCGTCGACCACCGAGTTCACCTTGAGCCGGATCCACGCGGGCTGGCCGGCCAGGTGCGCCTCGGCCTCGCGCTCGATCCGCTCGACCAGCCCGGACCGCACGCTGCGCGGGGCCACGAGCAGCCGGTGGAAGCGGGACTTGGGCGCGTACCCCGACAGCTGGTTGAACAGGCGCGTGAGGTCCTGGCCCACCTCGGGGTCGCAGGTCAGCAGGCCCAGGTCCTCGTAGAGCCGCGCCGTCTTGGGGTTGTAGTTGCCGGTCCCGACGTGGCAGTAGCGGCGCAGGCCGTCGCTCTCCTGACGCACCACGAGGGAGAGCTTGCAGTGGGTCTTGAGCCCGACGATCCCGTAGACGACGTGCACGCCGGCCTGCTCGAGCTTGCGCGCCCAGGAGATGTTGGCCTGCTCGTCGAAGCGTGCCTTGATCTCGACCAGGGCGAGCACCTGCTTGCCGGCCTCGGCCGCGTCGATGAGGGAGTCGACGATCGGGGAGTCCCCCGAGGTGCGGTACAGCGTCTGCTTGATCGCGAGCACCTGCGGGTCGGCGGCGGCCTGGGCGAGGAAGGTCTGCACCGAGGTCGCGAAGGAGTCGTACGGGTGGTGCAGCAGGACGTCGCGACGTCGTAGGGCCGCGAAGACGTTGGTCGGCTTGGCGCTCTCCACCTCGGCCAGGTGGCGGTGCGTGCCGCCGACGAACCGGGGGTGGTGCAGGTCCTGGCGGTCGAGGTCGGCGATGAGGTTGAGGCCGGTGAGGTCGAGCGGGGCGGGCAGCTGGTAGACCTCGGACTCGTCGACGCCGAGCTCGCGCACGAGGAGCTCGCGCACCCGGTCACCGATGTCGGCTGCGAGCTCGAGGCGCACCGGGGGGCCGAACCGCCGCCGCAGCAGCTCCTTCTCCATGGCCTGGAGGATGTTCTCGGCGTCGTCCTCCTCGACCTCGAGGTCCTCGTTGCGGGTCACGCGGAAGGTGTGGTGCTCGACGACCTCCATCCCCGGGAACAGGTGGTCGAGGTGCTGGGCGATGACCTCCTCGAGGGGAACGAAGGAGGTGGGGCCCTTCTCGGGGTCGGCCGCCTGGGTGCTGGGGGCGCTGGGCCGGCCACGCTGGTCGACGGCGATGAACCGCGGCAGCAGGGGCGGCACCTTGACCCGCGCGAAGTGCTCCTTGCCGGTCGACGGGTTGAGCACGACGACGGCGAGGTTGAGGGACAGGCCCGAGATGTACGGGAAGGGGTGCGCAGGGTCCACCGCGAGCGGCGTCAGCACGGGGAAGATGTGCTTGCGGAAGAACTTGTGCAGCCGGTCCTGCTCGGTCGAGGCGAGGTCGTCCCAGTGGACCAGGGTGATGCCCTCGGCGGTCAGGGCGGGCTGGACGGAGTCGGTGAAGACCCTCGCGTGCCTCTCCATGAGCTCCTGGGCGCGGGCGTCGATCGCTTCGAGGACCTGTCGCGGGCTGAGCCCCGAGACGGCGGTCACGGCCATGCCGGTCGCGATGCGCCGCTTGAGGCCGGCGACCCGCACCATGAAGAACTCGTCGAGGTTCGAGGCGAAGATCGCGAGGTAGCGCACCCGCTCGAGCAACGGCACGGACTCGTCCTCGGCCATCTCCAGGACGCGCTGGTTGAAGGCCAGCCAGTCGATCTCGCGGTCGCTGAACCGGTCGGTGGGCAGCGGGACGAGCGCGGCCTCCTCGGGCTCGGCGCCCGACGGCGTGCCCGTCGACGGTGCGACGCCGTCCTGGCCGGAGGCTCGCGTGCGGGCGTCGGGCTGCGCAGTCATGGGTGCATGGTCGCACCCCCGGGTGGCCTCCGGGAACCCGGACGGCGCGTCGCCCGAGGGACTGCGGAGCGTGTGGCCCCTCCCTGCTCGACGCCTCGGCTCAGCCGTACTGGACGTCGACCCGGGAGCGCTCGAAGCCGGCCCGCGTGTAGGTGCTCACGGCGGCGGCGTTCCCCGCCTCGACGTACAGCGTGGCCCGCGCGAGCCCGCGGTCACGCAGGTGCGCCAGCACCAGGGCGGTGAGGTGCCGTCCGAGCCCCGACCCCTGCGCCGCGGGGTCCACCCCCAGCGCGTAGAGCTCGCCGTCCTCGGCCCCGGGCTCGACCTTCATCCACGCCGAGGCGACCAGGCGCCCGTCCTGCTCGGCCAGCAGCAGGTCCTCGGCGCGGAACCAGGGCTCGGCCTGCCGCGCCTCGACGTCGCGCAGGGTCAGGCGGCCCTGCTCGGGGTGGTCGGCGAAGGCGCGGGCGTTGACCTCGAGCCAGGCCTGCTCGTCCTGCCCGACGACGAAGGGCCGCACGACGACGCCGGGGGGCGCGACGGTCGGGGTCGCCGGGCCGGCCGACCCGGTCAGCGGGCGGCTCATCTGCCAGAGCTCG
>NZ_JALPKN010000159.1 GCF_023630195.1 Actinotalea sp. C106
GCGGCCGCCGCGGCCGGGGGCCTGTGGCAGCTCGCCGGCCTGGTCCACGACCCCGCCCGGGCCCGGGCCTACGCCGATCACGCGGCGCGCACCCTCGTGACCCTCGGCGACCCGGAGTTCCTCGCCGAGCCCGACGAGCCCTGGGAGGGGATCCTCAAGCACGGTGTCTACCACGAGGGCAAGGGCCTGGGCGTGGACGAGTCGGTCATGTGGGGGGACTACTGGTTCCTCGACGCCCTCGACACCGTCCAGGGCGCCGGGTCTCGGTGACCGCGACGCCCGGGGGCCGACCGCTGCGATCGGCGCCCGGGAGCGGCTCAGCCCTGGCGGAGGCTGGCCCCCTGCGTCGCGATGACCTCGGCGTACCAGTCGAAGGACTTCTTCTTGTACCGCTCGAGGGTGCCGGAGCCCTCGTCGTCGCGGTCGACGTAGATGAAGCCGTACCGCTTGCTCAGCTGCGCGGTGCTCGCGCTGACCAGGTCGATGCAGCCCCACGTGGTGTAACCCATGACCTCGACGCCGTCGGCGATGGCCTCCCCCACCTGGACCAGGTGGTCGTTGAGATAAGCGATCCGGTAGTCGTCGACCACGGTCGTGACGCCGTCGACCTCGACCAGCTCGTCCTTGGCGCCCAGGCCGTTCTCGACGATGAACAGCGGCTTCTGCCACCGGTCCCAGAACTGGTTGAGCACCACGCGCAGGCCCACGGGGTCGATCTGCCAGCCCCACTCGGAGGCCTGCAGGTGCGGGTTCGGCACCCCGCCGAAGATGTTGCCCTGGCCGACCACGCGCTTGGCGGGGTCGGCGGTCTCGCAGATGCTGACGTAGTAGCTGAAGGAGACGAAGTCCACCGTGTACTCCTTGAGCAGCGCACGGTCCTCGTCGGTGATCTGCAGCTCGACCCCGGCCTCGCGCAGCCGACGCAGGTAGTACCCGGGGTACTCCCCGCGCACGTGGATGTCACCGAAGGCGAGGTTCGTGCGGTCCGTGGTGAGCGCGGCCATGACGTCGTCGGGATCCGGGCTCAGGGGGTAGGCGGGCATCGCGAGGATCATGCAGCCGACCTGGGCCTGGGGGGCCACCTCGCGGGCGACCTTGGTCGCCAGGGCGCTGGCCACCAGCTCGTGGTGCACGGCCTGGTAGAGGTCCGAGGCGGAGAGCTGGTCCTTGGGGGTGTTGATCCCGCCGGACATGAACGGCGCGTGCAGCACCGAGTTGATCTCGTTGAAGGTCAGCCAGTACTTGACGCGGTGCCCGTAGCGGGAGAGCAGCGCGCGGGCGTAGCGCTCGTAGAAGCCGATGAGGTCCCGGTTGACCCAGCCGTCGTACTGCTCGGCCAGGTGCAGCGGGGTCTCGTAGTGGGAGATCGTCACGAGGGGCTCGATGCCGTGCTTCTCGCACTCGTCGAGCACGCGGTCGTAGAAGGCGAGGCCCTCCTCGTTGGGCTCGGCCTCGTCCCCCCGGGGGAAGATGCGGCTCCACGCGATCGAGAACCGGAAGGTGCGGAACCCCATCTCGGCGAACAGCGCGATGTCCTGCGCGTAGCGGTGGTAGAAGTCGATCGCCACCTGCTTGAGGTTGTCCTCGGTGGGACCCTCGGCACGCGGGGTCATGATGCCGTGGGGCATCACGTCCTGGATCGACAGGCCCTTGCCGCCCTCGGCGTAGGCGCCCTCGATCTGGTTGGCGGCGGTGGCCCCGCCCCACAGGAAGCCCTCGGGGAACGGGGCGACGGTGCTGCTCATGGCTGCTCTCTCCTCTGGACGGCCGTGCCGCGCCAGACAAGCAAAAAGACCCAGGCCGCCCGACCGTCACGAGGCACGCGAGGAGGTCGCGGCCTGCTGGGTCTGGGAGCCTGGGTCTCGCCCGCGGCGACGCGGTCACGATCCCGGTGCTCGGAACTGGGACGCCCGACGGCGTCCCCGATCGCACGATAGCAGCGCGACCCGGCCACCCCACCGACGTCCCGGTCGAGGGCCTGGACGCGCCCGCAGGACGATCGACCCACGCGCCCCAGGCCTTCGCCGGGTGAGGATGGCCCCATGACGCGCCGCCCCGTCCTCGCCGCCGCAGCCCTGGTTCTCGCCCTGGCCGGCTGCTCCTCGACCGCACCCGAGACCACCCCCGCCTCGCCGACGGACGCCGCGGGCCAGGCCCTCCTCGAACGTCACGGCCTGGAGGGCATGGACACCCGCGAGGTGATCGACCACCTCGACCGCCTCGGCGGCGAGGACCGTCCGAGCACCCTGATGGCCTCGGTCCGCGCCGACGAGCTCCTCCTCACCGAGGGCGAGGAGGAGCTCAGCCTCGAGATGCCCGCCGACGACCTCTACGTGGCGGTGGCCCCCTACGTCGACCAGACCCACGAGTGCGCCTTCCACAGCCTGACCACCTGCCAGGGCGAGCTCGACGAGCAGGAGGTCGAGGTGACCATCCTCGACGAGTCCGGCGCGGTGCTCGTCGAGGAGACCGCCACCACCTACGCGAACGGGTTCGTCGGGTACTGGCTGCCGCGCGACGTCGAGGGGACGATCGAGATGACCGTCGACGGGCAGAGCGGCCAGGTGCCCTTCACGACCGCCGACGACGGACTGACCTGCCTCACCACGCTCCAGATGACCTGAGGCCCACGGGTCGCGACGCCGGGCGGGCTCAGACGCGCCGCCGGAGCGCCAGGGCCGCGGCCCCCGTCGCGACCAGGCACCACACCACGAGCACGAGCAGGGAACGCCCGGAGATCGAGAAGGCGTCCTGCGCGAGGCCTGCCCGGACCAGCTGGGCCATGGGTTCGATCGGTGCCCACTCGTGCACCTGCTGCAGCCAGGTGGGCATGCGCTCGGCCGGGTAGCTGACCGGGGAGAAGAGCAGCACGACGAAGACGAGCATCTGCGTGACGAGGTTCGCCAGCGGCGGGGGCAGCACCGAGGCGAGGGCGTACCCCACGGCGGCCGCGGTCATCGACACCAGGAGGGTGGCCGGCACCAACCAGGGCGCGATCGAGAGCTCGATGTCGAACCGAGCCGCCCCGACCAGCACGCCGAGCACCATCCCGGGCAGGGCCAGCACGGTCCACACGAGCAGGTCCGAGGCGAGGAACAGGCCGCGCGGGACGGGCAAGGTGCGCATCCAGTCGAGGCTGCCCTCGGTCTTGGACTGGGCCAGCAGCTGGGGGGTCATGACCAGACCCACGGTGATGAGCGTGATCGTCGGCGCGCCGGTCGCGAGGTAGAGCGCGACCTCGGGCGGTGGGTCGCCCACCAGGAGGCCGTAGCCCACCACCGTGGCGACGGCGATGAACACCTGCACGACGACGAGCAGGGGCAGGAAGGTGGACTGGCGCCGGAACTGCCACTGGGCCAGGAGCAGGGTCTGCCGGACGGCGGTCACGCGGCCACCTCCTCGGCCGGTGCGTCGTGTCGCTCGGCCTCGACGAGGTCGACGTACACGTCCTCGAGGGAGGCCGGGACCAGCGAGTAGCGCTCGATCGCGCCCTGCTGGACCTGCCGCTGGGCCCAGCGCACGACCTCGGCGGCGTCCTCGGCCGGCACGCTCGCCGCCTCGCGCATCCGGCTGCTGCCCCGGGCGAGGACGCCGTCGGGCCAGGTCACCGTCGCGCCGGGCAGCAGGTCGAGCTCGACCGTGAGGGTCCCCTGCCGGGAGGCCGTCAGCCCCGCGGGGGTGTCCGCGGCCAGCACCACGCCGTGGTCGAGGATCGCGAGGCGGTCGACCACACGCTCGGCCTCCCGCACGTTGTGGGTGACCAGCAGCACCCCGGCGCCCTCGTCGGCCAGCCGTCGGATCTGCTGCCACAGGAGTCGACGGCGCACGGGGTCGACGTCGTTGGTGGGCTCGTCGAGCACGACGAGCCGCCCGGGCTGGACCACCGTCATCGCGAAGGCCGTCAGGCGGGCGATCCCTCCCGAGACCTTCTCGGCCCGGGTGTCCGCCCAGGGGCTGAGGTCGAGGGCCTCGATGAGCTCGCCGGCCCTGGCCCGCACTGCTGAGCGCTCACCGCCACGCAGCCGCCCGACCAGCTCGATCGCCAGGCGCGGGGTGAGCCCCGTGATCGGCACGTTCGCCTGGGCCTGGATCGAGGTCCTCGCCCGGGCCTGCCCCGGCCGGGCCACGGCGTCGATCCCGTCCAGGACGATCGTGCCCTCGTCGGGCAGGACGAGGCCGACCACCTGGTTGACGAGGGTCGTCTTGCCCGCACCGTTGTGCCCCAGCAGCCCCACCACCTGGCCTGCCCGGACGTCCAGATCGATCCCGTCGTTGGCCTGCACGCCACGGCGTCCGCGGTAGCGCTTGCGCAGCCCCCGGACCGTCAGCACCTCGTCCTGCACCATCGTCCCCTCCTCCATTCGCATACCGTTCGGTATGTTCCAGAACGTAGCAGAGACCGGTTTGTAGATACCAGTGGGTAGAACGATGAGATACCGATCGGTACCACGGCGGGTTAAGGTGAGGTCATGGCACGCGAGCGCGAGGACGAGCACAGCCCGCACGATGACTCGATCGGGGCCGCGACGCGCGCCCTGGCGGACGCGACGGCGGCCCTGACGCGCCTGATCGGCAAGCAGGTCTCGAGCACGGTGCCGGAGGTCAGCGAGACCGTCGCGGCGAGCCTTCGCGAGGCCTCACGCGGCCTGGCCGACGCCTCGGAGAAGGTCGAGCGCAGCGCCGGGGGCCGCCGCAACCAGGACCGCCGCCAGGAGAAGGTGGACCGCACGCGCGCGGAGCTGCTCGCCGCCGCGGCGCGGGTCTTCGCCGCTCGCGGGTACGAGGGCGCCTCGGTCGGGGACATCGCCGCCGAGGCGGGATTCACCAAGGGCGCCCTCTACGCGCACTTCGGCTCCAAGAGCGAGGTGTTCCTGGCCCTCGCCCGGGAGTCGCTGCTGGTTCGGCACGAGGCGGAGGACGAGGAGCACGAGATCCCCGGGGTCACCGCCGAAGGGATCGACCACGACGCGCTCGCCGCGTGGCTGCGTGACGCGCAGCAGAACCCGCACCTGCTGCTCATGCTCGAGTTCGTCAGCTACGGGATCCGCCACCCCGAGGCCCGGGCCGAGCTCGGCGCCGTCCAGGAGCAGGGCCTGCAGCACATCGCCGAGCAGATGGCCGCTCTGCGGGCAGCCCGGCGCGGTGTCGCCGCCGAGGAGCCGACCGTCGAGGACCGGGACACGGCCCTCGCCGTGATCTCGGTCGCCAACATGGCCGCCCTGCTGGGCCTGCTGACCGACTCCCCCCACACCTCCCCCGAGGCCGGGGCCCGGGCGATCGCGCGGATCCTCGAGGGCTAGCGCCCCCCGCCCGCCGGCCCCGCGCTCCCGCCCCGGGGCACGCGCTCTCTGGAATGGATCCACAGTGTTCACGGCGCCACGACCGGTCTAAGGTAAGGCAATGCTTACCCGGACAGAGGCTGCGCGGGCCGAGGCTGCGGCCGCCACCCCCGAGTACCCGAGCTACCGGCCCTACGCGGCCACCGTGCGACGGGTGCTGCGGCTGAGCCCGCACTTCCTCCGGGTGACCTTCGCGAGCGAGGACTTCGCCGTGTTCGGCACCGCAGGCCTCGACCAGCGGGTCAAGCTCGTGCTGCCCTTCCCCGACGGCTCGCTGTGCGACGTGGGAGCCCTGGACGAGCAGGCCATCCGCGAGGGCACCTGGTACGCGCAGTGGCGGGCGCTCCCCGAGGAGCAGCGCAACCCGTTCCGCACCTACACCGTCCGCTCGATCCGGCCCTCGCGCGGGGAGCTGGACGTCGACATGGTTCTCCACGAGCCCGCCGCAGGGCACCAGGAGGGTCCGGCCTCGGCCTGGCTCCGCCGCGCCCAGGTCGGGGACGCGGTCGTCGTCGTCGGGCCGGACTCGCGGTCCGCCGACCCGACCGTCGGCCTCGACTGGCGTCCTGGCCAGGCCCGGCACGTGCTCCTCGCCGGGGACGAGACCGCGGCACCCGCGATCTGCTCGATCGTGGAGTCCCTGCCCGAGGGCGTGACCGCCCAGGCCTTCATCGAGGTGCCCACCGGCTCGGACATCCTCAACGTCTACCCGCGTGGCCGCTCGCAGGTCTCCTGGCTCGCGCGGGACGCCGGCTGCGAGACGGCCGAGGGCTTCGAGGCCACGGCCCCCCACGGGCTCCTGCTGCACCAGGCCGTCTCGACCTGGCTGCCGCGGCACACCGCCGAGTACGCGAGCGTCGTCCGCTCGACCCCGGACGATCTCGACGAGGTCGACGTCGACACCCAGCTGCTGTGGGACTCACCGGTCGACCCGACCACCGGCGACTTCTACGCGTGGATCGCGGGCGAGGCCCAGACCGTCAAGACCCTGCGCCGCCACCTCGTCCGCGAGATCGGCGTGGCCCGGACCAACGTCGCCTTCATGGGGTACTGGCGCGCCGGACGTCCCGAAGGCCAGTGAGCGCCGCACCCACCCGCGACGTCGAGCCCCGCCCACCCCGGACCAGGACCCGGCCCCAACGCCAGCGCGCCCCGCTCGGCGCCCTGCTCCTGCTGCTGCTCCTGCTCGCCGCCGTGGCCGTGAGCCTCGCCGTCGGGGCGCGCACCATCAGCCCCGGCGCCGTGCTCGCAGCGCTCCTCGACCCCGCCGGGGGCGCGAGCGCGGACACCGCGACCGTCGTCGTCCACGAGCTCCGCGTACCGCGCACCATCATCGGGCTCCTCGCCGGTCTGGCCCTCGGCATGGCCGGGGTCGTGATGCAGGGCGTCACGCGGAACCCGGTGGCCGACCCGGGGCTGCTCGGCGTCAACGCCGGGGCTGCCTTCGCGGTCGTGCTCGGGATCAGCCTCGCCGGGGTGACCGCTCCCCTGGGCCTGGCCGGCTTCGCCCTGCTCGGCTCCCTCGGGGCCGCGGTCCTCATCGGGGCGATCGCGAGCTCGGCCCGGGTCGGCTCCTCCCCTGCCGTCCTCGTCGTGGCCGGGGCGGCCGTGACCGCCGGCCTCACCTCGACGACGACCCTCGTGCTGCTCGGCGACCCCGCTGCCCTGGACCGGTACCGCTTCTGGACCGTCGGCTCCCTCACCGGCCGCGACGTCGAGATGGCCGCGACCCTCGCCCCGCTGCTCGCCCTCGGGACGATCACCGCCCTGAGCCTGTCCCGTGCCCTCGACGCCCTGGCGCTCGGGGACGACGTCGCGCGGGGCCTGGGCTTCCGGCTCCTGCCGACCCGGGCCGCGGCCATGGCCGCCATCGTGCTGCTCTGCGCGACGGCGACCGCCCTGGCCGGGCCGCTGGTCTTCGTCGGGCTCCTCGGTGCCCACGGGGCCCG
>NZ_JALPKN010000015.1 GCF_023630195.1 Actinotalea sp. C106
ACCCTGGCGGTCGACGTGACGGGCCGGGGCACCCCGGCGGAGGGTGACGCCTGGGCCCTGGCCGTGGCGGACGGCGCGGACAGTGCCATCGCCCTCGACCTCGCCGCGCTGGTCCCGGAGGACGAGCAGACGCTCGCCGCCTGGCTCGCCGACCCTGCCGCGGGTAAGGCGGTGCACGGCGCCAAGGACGGCTGGCACGCCTTGGCCGGGCGCGGTCTCGAGCTGGCCGGCGTCCGTTTCGACACCCTGCTCGCGGCCTACCTGTGCCACCCGGACCAGCGGTCGTACGACCTGGCTGATCTCTCGATCCGGCACCTGCGACGCGAGCTGCGCACCGACAGCACGGCGTCCTCGGGCCAGGGAGCCCTCGACCTCGACCTCGACGGCGGCTCCGAGGCGCAGCGCTCCGGGGTCCGGGCCGCGGCGGTCGCGGAGCTGTCGGAGGTGCTCGCGGTCGAGCTCGCGGACCGAGGGTCGGCGCACCTGCTCGAGGAGGTCGAGCTCCCGCTCGTGAGGGTCCTCGCGAGGATGGAGAGCACCGGCATCGCGGCGGACCTGGACTACCTCACCGAGCTCGAGGCGCACTTCGCCGCGGGGGTGGCCGACGCCGCCGCCGAGGCCTACGCGGTGATCGGACGGGAGGTGAACCTGGGGTCGCCCAAGCAGCTGCAGGAGGTGCTGTTCGACCAGCTGGAGATGCCCAAGACGAAGAAGATCAAGACCGGGTACACCACCGATGCGGCCTCCCTCACGGACCTGTTCGAGCGGACCCAGCACCCTTTCCTGGCGCACCTCCTGGCCCATCGGGACGCCTCCCGCCTACGGCAGACGGTCGAGGGTCTGATCCGCTCGATCGGCGCCGACGGGCGGATCCACACGACCTTCCAGCAGACCATCGCGGCCACCGGACGGCTGTCCTCGACCGATCCCAACCTGCAGAACATCCCGATCCGTACCGAGGCCGGCCGCCAGATCCGTCGTGCCTTCGTCGTCGGGACCGGCTTCGAGACCCTGCTGACCGCCGACTACAGCCAGATCGAGATGCGCATCATGGCCCATCTCTCCGGGGACGCGGGCCTGATCGAGGCATTCCGGTCGGGGGAGGACCTGCACAACTTCGTCGGGGCGCGGGTCTTCGGCGTGGGCACCGACGAGGTCACCCCGGCCATGAGGTCGAAGATCAAGGCGATGTCCTACGGCCTGGCCTACGGCCTGTCCTCCTTCGGGCTGTCGAAGCAGCTGGCGATCTCGGTGGGGGAGGCCTCCGGGCTCATGGAGGACTACTTCGCCCGCTTCGGCGGCGTGCGGGACTACCTGGCCGGCGTGGTCGACGAGGCCCGTCGGACGGGGTACACGGCGACGATCCTCGGGCGCCGCCGCTACCTGCCGGACCTCACCAGCGACAACCGTCAGCGGCGTGAGATGGCCGAGCGCATGGCCCTCAACGCCCCCATCCAGGGCAGCGCGGCCGACCTCATCAAGGTCGCGATGCTCGGGGTGGACGCTCGGCTGCGCGAGGGGGGGCTGCGCTCCAGGGTGCTGCTGCAGGTGCACGACGAGCTCGTCCTCGAGGTCGCGCCGGGGGAGCGGGAGGACGTCGAGGGGCTCGTCCGCGCCGAGATGGGGACGGCGGCCGACCTCTCGGTCCCGCTGGACGTCTCGGTGGGCACCGGGTCGAGCTGGCACGAGGCCGGCCACTGAGCCTCGAGCGACAGCCCCGGCCATCGCGGCATCGACCCTCGCACGAGCAGGTCTCAGGGCCCGGTCGCTCAGGTGCGGGCTCGGCCCGTGGCGGTGGGTAGGCGACAGCGCATGATCATGGTGCCGGGGAGGTAGGCGCCACGCACCGGGCCCCATCCTCCCCAGGTGCGGTCGTGGCCGGCCGGCCAGGGGGGCTCGACGATCCCTTCGACGAGGAAGCCGGCTCCGACCACCTCGGCCACGTGGTCGCCGACCGTCCGGTGGTACTCGGCGTAGGCGACCCGACCCTCCTCGTCGGTCTCGACGTAGGGGCGCCGGTCGAAGTAGGAGCGGATCGCTGTCAGGCCGTGCTGCGAGGGATCGTCCGCGAACGCCCACCGCAGGGGATGGGTGACGGCGAAGACCCACCTGCCGCCCGGCCGGAGCACCCGTGCGACCTCGGCGTGCACGGCCGCGGCGTCGGGGACGAAGGGGATGGCGCCGAATGCCGTGAAGGCGGTGTCGACGCTCTCATCGGCGAAGGGCAGGGCGCGGGCGTCAGCGACCACGGCTGGGCTCCGCACCCCGGCCGCTCGGTCCAGGCCCGCGCCGGCGGCCATCATCCCCGGGGAGACGTCGGTGGCGACCACGTGGGCGCCGTGGGCGGCGAGCCAGCGCGAGCACTGCGCAGCACCCGCGCCGATCTCCAGGACCCGCCGCCCGGAGACAGGCCCGAGCAGTCTGGCGTCGGCCTCGCGGAGCCCTTCGGGGCACCAGCAGAAGTCAGCGGCGCCCAGGAACTCGCCGTGCTCCTCGAGGTACTCCTGGGCGTTCCGGTCCCACCACCCGCGTGCGGCACGGCCGCCGTCCAGGTCGGGGACCTCGAAGAACCCGGCCTCGGTGGGCGGAAGACGGGTCATACCAGTACCTTTCTCTGGGTCACGGCTGTCACGGCCCGGTAACACCCCGGACACAGGGTGCCCCTAGCCTCAGCCCAGTCCCGAGCTGACCGGCTCGTCGACGTGCCTATCGACAACGGGAGATCGTGTGAGGACCATACTCAAGGCGACCGCGGTGACGGTCGCAGCGGCCATGGCGCTGAGCGCCTGCGCCGCGAGCGAGCGGGACGAGAACGAGGGCGAGGACGGGGGCGACAGCACGTCGTCGGGCCGCGACACCTTCATCTTCGCGGCCTCAGCCGACCCCGCATCCCTCGACCCGGCCTTCGCCAACGACGGAGAGTCCTTCCGCGTGGCCCGGCAGATCTTCGAGGGGCTCGTGGGCACCGAGCCTGGCACGGCCGACCCGGCCCCCCTGCTCGCCGAGTCCTGGGAGGTGAGCGAGGACGGCCTCGAGTACGCCTTCGACCTCAAGCAGGACGTGACGTTCCACGACGGCACCCCCTTCGACGGCGAAGCGGTCTGCGCGAACTTCGAGCGCTGGAACAACTTCACGGGCGTGCTCCAGTCCGAGAGCCTCTCCTACTACTGGCAGAAGGTGAACGGCGGGTTCGCGAGCAGCGACGTCGAGTCCCTCGACGGGACCGGCAAGTACGAGAGCTGTACCGCGCCTGACGAGCACACCGCTGTCATCACCCTCGCCTCGCCCCTGCCCGAGTTCATCTCGGCCCTCTCCCTGCCGTCCTTCTCGATGCAGTCCCCGGCGGCCCTCGAGGAGTACGGCGCGGACGACGTGGGCGGCGACTCCGCCGCGCCGGTGCTCCCTGAGTACGCCACGGAGCACCCCACGGGCACCGGCCCGTTCGTCTTCGACTCGTGGACCCGCGGTCAGGAGGTCGTGCTCGCCGGGAACCCGGACTACTGGGGTGAGCAGGGGCAGGTGCAGCGGATCATCTTCACCGTGATCGACGACCCGACCGCTCGCCGCCAGGCACTCCAGGCCGGCGACATCGACGGCTACGACCTCGTCGGCCCCGCGGACGTCGTCGCGCTCGAGGAGGAAGGGTTCCAGATCGTCGACCGCGAGCCCTTCAACATCCTCTACCTCGGCATGAACCAGGCCGACCCCGAGCTGGAGGACCTCACGGTGCGCCAGGCGATCGCCCACGCGGTCAACAAGGAGGCGCTCGTGGCGCAGACCCTGCCCGAGGGCACCGAGGTCGCGACGAACTTCGTCCCGCCGTCGGTGGCGGGGTGGAGCGGAGACGTCGAGACATACGAGTACGACCCCGAGCGGGCGCGGGAGCTCCTCGCCGAGGCGGGGAAGTCCGACCTCACGATCGACTTCAACTACCCGACCAACGTCTCGCGGCCGTACATGCCGACCCCCGAGCAGGTCTTCCAGTCGATCAGCGCCGACCTCGAAGAGGTCGGGATCACGGTCAACGCCGTGCCCGAGCCGTGGGCCCCGGACTACCTCGACCGCATGCAGGGCACCCCTGACCACGGCCTGCACCTGCTCGGATGGACCGGGGACTACAACGACACGTACAACTTCATCGGTGTGTTCTTCGGTGCCGAGTCGAACGAGTGGGGCTTCGACGACCCCGAGCTGTTCCAGATGATCGGCGACGCGCGCTACCAGACGAGCGTCGACGACCAGACGGCGGCCTACGAGGCGGCCAACGAGGCGATCCTCGAGCGGCTGCCCGGCGTCCCGCTCGCCCACCCGGTGCCCTCCCTCGCGTTCAGCCCCTCGGTCCAGGGATACCCGGCCTCGCCGGTCCAGGACGAGGTCTACAACGTGATCACGCTCGACGACTGAGGGCCGGCCAGGATCGATGCTCCGTCTTGTCATGCAGCGCCTCGCGCTGCTGGTCCCGACCCTGCTCGGGTTGTCGGTCCTGCTGTTCCTCTGGGTACGCGCACTCCCAGGAGGGCCCGCCACGGCCCTCCTGGGAGAGCGCGCCACCCCTGACGCCGTCGAGCGCATCAATGCGCTGTACGGGTTCGACCGCCCTCTGGTCGAGCAGTACCTGACCTGGCTGGGGCAGCTCCTCCAGGGCAACTTCGGCACCTCGACCCGCACCGGGCGACCGGTGCTGGACGAGTTCCTCGTCCGCTTCCCGGCGACCATCGAGCTCACGCTGCTGGCCCTGGTCATCGCGGTGGGGGTGGGCATCCCGCTGGGGTACCTCGCGGCGCGGCACCAGGGACGAGCGCTGGACCACACCACGGTCGGAGCCTCGCTGCTCGGGGTCACGATCCCGGTCTTCTTCCTCGCGTTCCTCCTCAAGTACCTCTTCGCCGTCCAGCTCGGGTGGTTCCCCTCCGCCGGGCGCCAGGACCCCGCCATGATCGCGACCCACCCGACCGGCTTCTACGTCGTGGACGGGCTGCTCACCCGCGAGTGGGACGCCGCGTGGGACGCGGTGGCGCACCTGATCCTGCCTGCGGTGGCCCTCGGCTCGATCCCGCTGGCGATCATCACGCGGATCACGCGGGCGTCCGTCATCGAGGTCCAGAACGCGGACTACGTCCGGACCGCGCGGGCCAAGGGGCTGCGGCCGCCACGGCTGCGTCGACGGGTCGTGCTGCGCAACGCGATGCTGCCGGTGTCGACCACCATCGGCCTGCAGGTCGGCCTGCTCCTGTCGGGGGCGGTCCTGACCGAGACCGTCTTCGCCTTCAACGGGATCGGCAGCTTCCTCGCCAACGCGGTCTTCAACCTGGACTACGCCGTGCTGCAGGGGTTCATCCTCTTCATCGCTGTCGTCTACGCCGTGGTGAACCTGGCCGTGGACGTGTCCTACGGCCTCATCGACCCGAGGATGCGAGTGCGATGACCACCGATCCGAGTGCCCAGTCCCTCGTGAACGCGACCGCCGGAGAGGCGACAGGTTCCCCGGGCTCCTCCGGCCGGGACGCCGGAGCGAGCATCTGGCGGGTCGCGGCCCGCCGGCTCCGCCGCAACCCGGGCGCCGTCCTGGGGGGCGTCATCGTGCTGGTCTTCGTCCTGGTGGCGCTCCTGGCCCCGGTCCTCGCGGCCTACGGGCCCGAGGCTCTGCCGGGGCGGACCGAGATCCGGCCGACCTACATCCCCGGGCCTTCGGCCGAGTACCCGTTGGGGCTCGACCGCTACGGCGGGGACCTCCTGTCCAAGCTCATCTGGGGTGCCCGAGCCTCCTTGTTGATCGGCGTGCTCTCGACGTTGCTCGGGCTCCTCGGGGGGGCGCTGCTCGGCCTGCTGGCCGGGGCGTTCGGCGGCTGGGTCGACTCGGCCACGATGCGCCTGGTCGACCTCATGCTGTCGGTGCCCTCGCTGCTGCTCGCCGTGTCGATCGCCGCGGTGATCGGGCAGTCCTCGACCGCCGTGATCATCGCGATCGGTGTGGTGCAGGTGCCGATCTTCGCGCGGCTCCTGCGGGGCACCATGCTCTCCCAACGGGGCCAGGACTACGTGCTCGCGGCACGCTCCTTGGGCCTGTCCCGCCGGACCGTGACGATGAGCCACGTGCTGCCCAACAGCCTCGGCCCGGTGATCGTGCAGGCCACCCTGATGCTCGCGACCGCCGTGATCGAGGCCGCAGCCCTGTCCTTCCTGGGCCTCGGCGGCGGGTCGCCCACGACGCCCGAGTGGGGCCGGATGCTCACGGCGGCGCAGAACGAGCTCGAGGTCGCTGCTCGGCTCGCCCTCCTGCCCGGGGCGTGCATCGCCGTGACCGCGCTCGGCTTCACCCTCTTCGGTGAGGCGCTGCGCGAGGCCCTCGACCCCAAGACCAGGAAGCGGTGACCACCGTGGCCGATCCGCTGCTGAGCATCCGCGACCTCGAGGTGACCTTCACCACCGAGGACGGCCCGACGACGGCGGTCCGCGGGGCGAGCTTCGACGTGATGCCCGGCGAGACCGTGGCGGTGGTCGGGGAGTCGGGCTCGGGCAAGTCGACCACGGCGATGGCCGTCATCGGTCTGCTGGCCCAGAACGGTCACGTGTCGGGTGGGCAGATCCTGGTCGACGGCCAGGACGTCGCGACCTTGGGCGGGGCCGGCATGGCGCGGATGCGTGGCCGCGTCATCGGCATGGTCCCGCAGGACCCGATGTCCAACCTCAACCCTGTCGCGCGGGTCGGGGACCAGATCGTCGAGGCCCTCGAGGACAACGGGGTGGCCCGCGGCGGAGCGGCCCGGCGGCGGGCGATCGAGCTCCTCGAGGAGGCCGGACTGCCGGACGCGGCGCGTCGGGCCGGCCAGTACCCCCACGAGTTCTCGGGGGGCATGCGACAGCGGGCCCTCATCGCGATGGGGCTGTCCTGCCGACCGAGGCTCCTCATCGCGGACGAGCCGACCTCGGCCCTGGACGTCACGGTCCAGCGCACCATCCTCGACCGGCTCGAGGCGTTGACCACCGACCTCGGCACGGCGGTCCTGCTCATCACCCACGACCTGGGGCTCGCCGCCGAGCGCGCCGCCAAGATCGTCGTGATGTACCGGGGGGAGGTGGTCGAGGTGGGTCCGGCCTCCCGCCTGCTGACCGACCCCCAGCACGAGTACACGCGTCGGTTGCTGGCTGCCGCACCCTCCCTCGCCTCGCGTCGCATCCAGCTCGCTCGGAGGCAGGGCGTGACCTCCGCGGTCGGTGACGACCTGCTGGCCATGTCTGCCGAGCCGTCCGCGGGCGCGAGCGCCTGGCCGCAGGCCGGGTCCGGCGAACCCTCCGGAGGTGGCGACGCCGCGCCGATCGTCGAGGTCAAGGACGTGAGCAAGGTCTTCACCCTGCGGGGCTCGGGGCTGTTCTCCCGGGGACAGCGCTTCACGGCCGTCGATGGCGTGAGCTTCCAGATCCCCCGCGGCAAGACCGTCGCGATCGTGGGTGAGTCAGGTTCTGGCAAGTCGACGGTGGCACGGATGATGCTCGACCTCATCCCCCCGACCTCGGGCGAGATCACGTTCAACGGACGGGCTGTCGGCGGGACCGACCGCGCCGCCGAGGTGCGCTTCCGGCGTCAGGTGCAGCCCATCTTCCAGGACCCCTACGCCTCGCTCGACCCCCTCTACACGATCCACCGGACGATCGAGGAGCCGCTGAGGGCGCACCGGTTCGGTACCGCGGCCGAGCGGCGGGACCGGGTCCACGCCCTCATGACGGACGTGGCGCTGCCCCTCGACCTGCTGGGTCGGTACCCGGCCGAGCTCTCGGGAGGGCAGCGTCAGCGGGTGGCGATCGCCCGGGCCCTCGCGCTGAACCCCGACCTCGTGGTGTGCGACGAGGCGGTCTCGGCCCTCGACGTCATCGTCCAGTCCCAGATCCTGCACCTGCTCGCGGACCTCCAGCACCGGTTGGGCCTGAGCTACCTGTTCATCAGTCACGACCTGGCCGTGGTGCGGCAGATCGCGGACCACGTCTGCGTCATGGAGCGCGGCAGGATCGTCGAGCAGGGCACGGTCGACGACGTCTTCGACCGTCCGCAGCAGGAGTACACCAGGGTCCTCCTCGACGCGATCCCGGGCAGGGACCTCCAGCTCGGCCTCGAGGCGGGCTGAGTGCCGCGAGAGCCTGTTGCTCTCCGACGGGCGGGACCCAGGGCCTGATCGGCTGCGCTTCGAGTGGCTAGGGTGGGCGTCACGGGTGCGCGACGACGCGTCGGACCCGGCCCCCGAGCGATGAAGGAGTGTCACGCGTGCGTGTCGGACTACTGACGGGTGGCGGGGACTGCCCCGGCCTCAACGCGGCGATCCGCGCCGTCGTGAAGCACGGCGAGGGCCGCTACGGCCACTCGATCATCGGCTTCCGCAACGGGTGGAAGGGGGTGGTCGACGGAGATGTGCTGCCGATGGGCCGACAGCACATCCGCAACGTCCTCCCGGTCGGCGGGACGCTGCTGGGTACGGCGCGCTTCCACCCCAAGGCCGAGGACGGGAGCCTGGACGCCGTCATGGCGACCCTCGAGGCGGAGCGGATCGAGGCGCTGATCTGCATCGGCGGTGACGGCACGCTGCACGCTGCGAGCAAGGTGGCCGAGGCAGGGGTGAAGATCGTCGCGATCCCGAAGACGATCGACAACGACGTCGCGGGGACCGACCTCTCGATCGGCTTCCACACCGCTGTCAACATCGCGACCGAGGCGATCGACCGGGTGCACACCACGGCGGAGAGCCACAACCGCGTCATGGTGGTCGAGGTCATGGGCCGCCACGCGGGATGGATCGCGGTCAACGCCGGGATCGCCGGCGGGGCCGAGCTCGTCCTGGCCCCCGAGGAGCCCTTCGACATCGAGCAGGTCGTCAAGTTCCTCAAGCACCGCCACCGCGCTCACGCCAACTTCTCGATCGTCGTGGTGGCCGAGGGGGCCGAGCCCCGCGAGGGCGGGGCGATGGACTACACCACCCAGGTGGGCAAGTACGGGGAGATCATCGCCGGGGCCATCGGGGATCGTCTGGCCCACGAGATCGAGCAGCGCACCGGCTTCGACACGCGCGTCACGATCCTGGGACACGTGCAGCGCGGCGGGTCACCCACGCCGACCGACCGGATCCTCGGCAGCCGCTTCGGGGTCGCGGCGATGGACGCCATCTCGGAGGGGAAGAGCGGCGTCATGACCGCCCTGCGCGGAGAGCGCGTCGAGCTGGTCCCGCTCGCCGAGGTCGCCGGCAAGGTCAAGCACGTCCCGCTGGACCTGCTCCGCGTGGCGCAGGCCCTCGCCTGAGCGGCCGTCGGGCGAGCGCCCGTCGCATGCTTTGACCGTGGCTTCCTCCCACGCCTAGGATGGGATGAGGCGTGGCACGTCTGCGCGCCCGGATCTGGATCCCGTGATCCCGCATCCCGCACCACTCCCTGTCCGCACTACTCCCTGTCCGCATCGGAGCTCGAAACTCAATGACCATCTCCACCCCTACGAAGTCGAGCACGCCGCAGGTCGCGATCAACGACATCGGCTCGGCCGAGGACTTCCTCGCTGCGATCGACGCGACCATCAAGTACTTCAACGACGGCGACATCGTCGAAGGAACCATCGTCAAGGTCGACCGTGACGAGGTTCTGCTCGACATCGGTTACAAGACCGAGGGCGTCATCCCCTCGCGCGAGCTCTCGATCAAGCACGACGTCGACCCGGACGAGGTCGTCAAGGTCGGCGACGAGGTCGAGGCCCTGGTCCTCCAGAAGGAGGACAAGGAGGGTCGTCTGATCCTGTCCAAGAAGCGTGCGCAGTACGAGCGCGCCTGGGGCACGATCGAGAAGATCAAGGAGGAGGACGGCGTCGTCACCGGCACCGTCATCGAGGTCGTCAAGGGTGGGCTCATCCTCGACATCGGCCTCCGCGGCTTCCTCCCCGCCTCCCTCGTCGAGATGCGGCGCGTCCGCGACCTCCAGCCGTACGTCGGCAAGGAGATCGAGGCCAAGATCATCGAGCTCGACAAGAACCGCAACAACGTGGTCCTGTCGCGCCGTGCCTGGCTCGAGCAGACGCAGTCCGAGGTGCGGTCGACCTTCCTGCAGACCCTGCAGAAGGGCCAGGTCCGTCCCGGCGTCGTCTCCTCGATCGTCAACTTCGGTGCCTTCGTGGACCTGGGCGGCGTGGACGGGCTCGTCCACGTCTCGGAGCTGTCCTGGAAGCACATCGACCACCCCTCCGAGGTCGTCGAGGTCGGCCAGGAGGTCACGGTCGAGGTCCTGGACGTCGACTTCGACCGCGAGCGGGTCTCGCTGTCGCTCAAGGCGACGCAGGAGGACCCGTGGCAGGCCTTCGCCCGGACGCACGCGATCGGTCAGGTCGTGCCCGGCAAGGTCACCAAGCTGGTCCCCTTCGGCGCCTTCGTGCGCGTCGAGGACGGCATCGAGGGCCTGGTGCACATCTCCGAGCTGGCCGTGCGTCACGTCGAGCTGCCCGAGCAGGTCGTCAACGTCGGCGACGAGACCTTCGTCAAGGTCATCGACATCGACCTCGAGCGCCGTCGTATCTCGCTCTCGCTCAAGCAGGCCAACGAGGGGCTCGACCCCACGAGCGAGGACTTCGACCCGGCTCTGTACGGCATGGCCGCGGAGTACGACGAGAAGGGGAACTACAAGTACCCCGAGGGCTTCGACCCCGAGACCAACGAGTGGCTCGAGGGCTACGAGTCGCAGCGCGAGACGTGGGAGGCGCAGTACGCCGCCGCCCAGTCGCGGTGGGAGTCGCACAAGAAGCAGGTGCTCGAGGCGCAGCAGGCCGACGCCGACGCCGCCAACGCACCGGCCGCCACCGCGACGAGCAGCAGCAGCAGCAGCTCGAGCGCTCCGGCACCGGCGAGCAACTACTCCTCGGCCCCGGTCGACCAGGGCAGCGGCACCCTGGCCTCGGACGAGGCCCTCGCTGCTCTGCGCGAGAAGCTCACCGGGAACTGACGCACGTCGTCACCCCATGGCTCCGGGCCGGTCACCTTCGGGTGGCCGGCCCGTGGTCGTTCCAGGACGTGGAGGGTCCGCGCGGCCCGAGGCCTGGCCGGGTCCGCCTGCCGGGGCCGGTCCGGGGAGACGGTCCCAGGCCACGACTAGGCTCGAGGCATGAGCACACGGACTGGGCCAGTGCCCGAGCCCCACGTGCTGCGTGTGGGGCTCACCGGAGGTATCGCCTCGGGGAAGTCGACCGCCGCGGCGCGGTTGGCCGAGCTCGGGGCCGCGGTCGTGGATCACGACCTGCTGGCCCGTGAGGTGCTCGGGCCCGGGACGCGGGGCCTGCGAGCAGTGGTTCACGCCTTCGGCCCCGAGGTCCTCGACGCCGACGGCGCCCTCGACCGCGCCGCCCTCGCCGCCGTCGTCTTCGGTGACCTCGCTGCGCGCGAACGCCTCAACGCCGTGGTCCATCCGCGAGTGCGGTGGTCGGCGGGAGAGCGTGAGGCGGAGCTCGTCGCCGAAGGGCACCACGTGGTCGTGCACGACATCCCGTTGCTGGTGGAGACGGGGCAGGCCGGGCACTTCGACGTGCTGGTGGTCGTCGACGCCCCGGCGGAGCTGCGCGTCCGTCGCCTCGTGGACGGCCGTGGGCTGACCGAGCAGGACGCGTGGGCCCGGGTCGCGGCCCAGGCGGCCGACGACGAGCGCAGGGCCGCCGCGGACGTCGTGCTGGACGGCTCGCAGCGGGTGTCAGACCTGTACGCGCAGGTCGACGAGCTGTGGCGAGGCTGGCGCCAGAGGGCTCCCGCGGCTTCCCCGGCCCCTCGCCCCACGCAGGCATGAGCATCCAGGAGCCCTCGGCCCGACCCGGCGCCACGACGGGCGCAGGGGGCGTCCTCGTCACGGCCTTCGCACCGTTCGGCGGACGGAGCACGAACACCTCGGCCCTCGTGGCCGACGCCCTGGCCGCACGATGGGCTGGGCCCGAGCCGCTCCGGGTGGAGGTCCTCCCGGTCTCGTTCGCCAGAGCACGCACGGCCCTGACCGCGCTGGTCGAGGACCAGAGTCCTGCCCTGGTCCTCTGCCTCGGTGAGGCCGGAGGGCGGGACCGGCTGGGCCTCGAGCGGGTGGCCCTCAACCTCATGGACGCCAGGATCCCGGACGAGGACGGACACTCCCCGGTCGACCTGCCCGTCGAGGCCGGTGGCCCGCTGGCTCTGATGGGCTCGCTCCCGGTCAAGGCCTGCTTCGCCCGGCTCCGCGCGCGCGAGTTCCCGGTCGAGGTGTCGATGACGGCGGGCACGTATGTGTGCAACGCCACCTACTACGCCCTCATGCGTCTCCTGGCCGATCGCCCGGCTGCCCGCGGCGGCTTCGTGCACGTGCCGGCGTTGCCCGACCTCATGAGCGGTCCCGATGCCTCCCCGCATCCCGCGCCCTCCTCGGTGCGCGAGGTCGAGGTCCTGGCGGAGGCCGTGGAGACGATCCTGCTGACCTCGTTGTCGGTGGCCGAGGACCTCGCCCTCACCGCCGGTCGGGAGGACTGAGCCCGCAGGCCGGTGTCGGTGCTTGGACGTACGGTTGTCCCATGCGTCCTGTTACCGACCTGCAGCGATCGGCTGCCCCGTTCGAGGTCGTCTCGGACTACTCGCCCTCGGGGGACCAGCCCCAAGCCATCCACGAGCTCACGCAGCGGGTGCAGGCGGGGGAGAAGGACGTCGTGCTGCTGGGCGCCACCGGGACCGGCAAGTCGGCGACCACGGCCTGGCTCGTCGAGAAGCTGCAGCGTCCCACGCTCATCATGGCGCCCAACAAGACCCTCGCAGCACAGCTCGCGACGGAGTTCCGCGAGCTCCTGCCCCACAACACGGTCGAGTACTTCGTCTCCTACTACGACTACTACCAGCCCGAGGCGTACATCGCGCAGTCGGACACCTACATCGAGAAGGACTCCTCGATCAACGAGGAGGTCGAGCGCCTGCGCCACTCCGCGACGAACAACCTGCTGACGCGGCGGGACGTCGTCGTCGTGGCCTCGGTCTCGTGCATCTACGGCCTGGGCACCCCTCAGGAGTACGTCGACAGGATGGTGCACCTGTCGGTCGGCGACCAGATCGAGCGGGACCAGCTGCTCCGGCAGTTCGTCACGATGCAGTACACCCGCAACGACATGGCGTTCACCCGTGGCACCTTCCGGGTCCGGGGGGACACGGTCGAGATCATCCCGGTCTACGAGGAGCTGGCGATCCGGATCGAGTTCTTCGGTGACGAGATCGAGGCGATCCACGCCCTGCACCCGTTGACCGGTGAGGTGCTGCGCTCCCAGCAGGACACCTACGTCTTCCCGGCCTCGCACTACGTCGCCGGTCCGGAGCGCATGGAGCGCGCGATCGCGAGCATCGAGACCGAGCTCGAGGAGAGGCTCGCCGAGCTCGAGCGCCAGAACAAGCTGCTCGAGGCCCAGCGGTTACGGATGCGCACCACCTACGACATCGAGATGATGCGGCAGGTCGGCAGCTGCTCGGGGATCGAGAACTACTCGCGGCACATCGACGGCCGTGAGCAGGGCACCCCACCGCACACGCTGCTCGACTACTTCCCCGAGGACTTCCTGCTCGTCATCGACGAGTCGCACGTGACCGTCCCGCAGATCGGGGCCATGTTCGAGGGGGACATGTCCCGCAAGCGGGCGCTCGTCGAGCACGGCTTCCGGCTCCCGAGCGCGATGGACAACCGCCCGCTCAGGTGGGAGGAGTTCGTCGAGCGGATCGGCCAGACGGTCTACCTCTCGGCGACCCCGGGTGCCTACGAGCTCTCTCAGTCCGACGGGGTGGTCGAGCAGATCATCCGCCCGACCGGGCTGATCGACCCGGAGGTCGTCGTCAAGCCGACGACGGGACAGATCGACGACCTGCTCGAGGAGATCCGGCAGCGGGTGGGCCGGGACGAGCGCGTCCTGGTCACCACCCTGACCAAGAAGATGTCCGAGGACCTGACCGACTACCTCCTCGAGAAGGACGTGCGGGTCCGCTACCTGCACTCCGAGGTCGACACCCTGCGACGGGTGGAGCTGCTGCGCGAGCTGCGGCTCGGGCAGTACGACGTGCTGGTGGGGATCAACCTCCTGCGTGAGGGCCTCGACCTGCCTGAGGTGTCGCTGGTGAGCATCCTGGACGCCGACAAGGAGGGCTTCCTGCGGTCCGGCACGTCCCTCATCCAGACGATCGGCCGCGCCGCGCGCAACGTCTCCGGCCAGGTCCACATGTACGCGGACAAGATCACCCCCGCGATGGCCACCGCCATCGACGAGACCAACCGCCGCCGCGAGAAGCAGGTCGCCTACAACCTTGAGCACGGGATCGACCCGACCCCGTTGCGCAAGCGGATCAGCGACGTCACGGACATGCTCGCCCGGGAGGACATCGACACCGCCCAGCTCCTCGAGGGGGGCTACCGCAACGCGGGCAAGGGCAAGGCCCCGGTCCCCGCCGGCGGGAAGGGCAAGGCCGCCACCTCGGAACGTGCCCGCCTGGCAGCGGTTCCTGCGAGCGAGCTCGCCGACCTCATCCAGGAGCTGAGCGAGCAGATGCGAGGTGCTGCGGCCGAGCTGCAGTTCGAGCTCGCCGCGCGGCTCCGGGACGAGATCTCGGGGCTCAAGAAGGAGCTCCGAGACATGCAGGCCGCGACCGCCTGACGAGCCAGGGGCCCGGCCCGGCGGGGTGAGGTCACGCTCCGCGCTCGGCGTGACCTATCGTTGGCATGGTTGGAGGGGAGTACTCCCGGCGCGGTGGTGTCGTCATCACGGCTGACCTCGTCGTCGGCCCGGTGCCATCGGTTCGCGCGTTCGTCGACGCTCGGGCGGAGGAGACCTCCGGTACCCCGTTGCTACGTACCGGAGGATCACCTGTGGACGTCCCCACCTGGGTCTGGGCTGCGACCGTGCTCGGCGTGCTCGGCCTGCTCGTCTTCGACTTCTACGCCCACGTGCGCACCCCGCACGAGCCGACGTTTCGCGAGTCGGCGACGTGGTCAGCCGTCTACATCGCCCTCGCCATCCTGTTCGGGGTGGGCCTGCTGGCGGTCTGGGGGCCCGGGCACGGAGGTGAGTACTTCGCCGGGTACGTGACTGAGAAGAGCCTGTCGGTCGACAACCTCTTCATCTTCCTCATCATCATGACGCGGTTCGCCGTCCCGCGGCCCTACCAGCAGAAGGTCTTGCTCGTCGGGGTCGCGATCGCGCTGTTCCTGCGGGGGCTCTTCATCTGGGCCGGGGCGGCGGCCATCGAGCAGTTCTCCTGGGTCTTCTACGTCTTCGGTGCCTTCCTCGTGTACACGGCGATCAAGCTCGCTCGTGAGCACCACCAGGACGACGCCCCGGCCGAGTTCCACGAGAACCGGATGCTGCGCCTCGCGCGCCGTGTGCTGCCGACGACGACCGAGTACCACGGCGACCGCCTGACGGTCGTCCAGCACGGCCGCCGCCTCGTCACCCCGATGCTCCTCGTGATGATCGCGATCGGCTCGACCGACGTGCTCTTCGCCCTCGACTCGATCCCGGCGATCTTCGGCCTGACGAAGGAGCCGTACATCGTCTTCACCACCAACGCCTTCGCCCTCCTGGGCCTGCGCCAGCTGTACTTCCTCATCGGCGGGCTGCTCGAGCGTCTGGTGTACCTCTCGCAAGGGCTGTCGTTCATCCTCGCCTTCATCGGCGTGAAGCTCGTGCTCGAGGCCATGCACACCAACGAGGTGCCGTTCATCAACCGCGGGGAGCACGTGGCGTGGGCGCCAGAGATCCCGATCTGGCTGTCGCTCACCGTGATCCTCGGCACGCTGACCGTCGCGACGGTGGCAAGTCTCATCTCCACCCGTCGAGCGCGGGTCGTGGCGGATGCTCAGCGCCAGGCCCAGGAGCAGGGACTCGGCACCCCCGCCGAGGAGCTCGACAGCCCAGCGACCGTCGTACCCCGGGGCGACTCGGCGGAGGGCGGGTCGGGCGAGGCGTCTCGCTGACCTCGGCAGCACGTCCTCGTTCGGTGGGGTCAGCCCCAGGGGCCGAGCACGGGGTCCCAGGCGCGGAGCGTGCGCGACGCGACCAGGCCCTCGACCCAGAACGGGTCGGCGTCCAGCAGCGCGGCCACCGCGGCCGGACCTTCCGCACGCAGGACGAGCATCGCTCCGGGCTGCTCGGCTCCGGGAACGGGGAGGGGCGTGGCAGCCTCCTGGGCGCCGCCGGGCGTGGTCGTCGGCTCGGCGACCCCGACCCACGGCCCGCTCGCGAGGAGATCGCCGGTGGCGAGCAACGAGCGCAGGTACTGCCGGTGGCGAGGTCGGACCTCGTCCCGCAGGGCAGCTCGGTCGTCGTAGACGTAGTGGACGCAGTAGGTCGTCATGGCGCCATTCTCCCGCTTCTGACGAGCGGGTGAACCTGCGCCTCCCAGGGTGCGCCCCACGTCGCCCCGCTCTACCGTGCTGAGGAGCCGGAGGGCTGGCCCGCAATGCCTCGGGACCTGCCTGGCCGCGCGAGGACGAGGACGAGGAGGGGCTGGTGGGCTTGGTGGACGTCGCCCGCGGTGTCGTCCTCGACGGCCGGTATCGGGTCGAGGAGGTCCTCGGCCAAGGGGGTATGGCCACGGTCTACCGTGCGCACGACGAGGTGCTCGGTCGGGACGTCGCGGTGAAGCTCTTCCCGCCCACGCCGGACGCCGACGAGGTCCTGCGGCACCAGGCAGAGATGCGGGTGCTGGCGCGCCTGAGTCACCCGGGGCTGGTGACCTTGCACGACGCGGGATCGGCCTACGCCGGTGGACCGCTGCACCAGACGTACCTCGTCATGGAGCTCGTCCGCGGTCCCACCCTCGCGGACCGACTCGTCACGGGACGGATGCCCGCCATCCACGTGGCCCGGGCCGGACGTCAGCTCGCCGAGGCCCTGGCCACGGTGCACGACGCCGGGGTGGTGCACCGCGACATCAAGCCGGCCAACGTCCTCATGGTGGAGGCGGAGGAGTCCGAGCACCTGTCCGCGGACCAGGCACTGACGACGGGCCCGATCGTCAAGCTCGCCGACTTCGGCATCGCCCGGCTCGCAGACGGCGCTCGGCTCACGATGACCGGGACCACCCTCGGGACGGCGACCTACCTCGCCCCCGAGCAGGCCGCAGGCGTCGAGGTCGGCCCGGCTGCCGACGTGTACGCCCTGGGGCTCGTGCTCCTGGAGTGCCTCACCGGTCGCAGGGCGTTCACCGGGACGGTCGTCGAGGTCGCAGCCGCCCGCTTGACCACCTCTCCCCAGGTCCCCCGGGAGCTGGGACCGGAGTGGCTCGCGCTGCTCGAGGGCATGACGGCCCGGCACCCGGAGGCACGCCCGAGGATGACCGCGGTCGCCGCCACCCTCGCGGCACTCCTCGGGGAGTCCACCGGCGAGCTGTCGCCGAGCGGAGAGGGCCTCGACACCCAGGCGCACCCGGCCCCGGCGGACGGTCCCGGAGCCTCTGGGGAGCCGCGCGCAGCGGTCCTTCGTTCCGGGGAACCAGTCGGACGGCCTGAACCACCGGCGCAGACCCGTCCGCTGCGCACCGGGGACGTGGTGGCGGCCCGCACGCGCCGGACGAGCGAGCCCAGGGGGTCGGCTGCTGCCGAGCCAGAGGAGGACCGGGTCCACGCGCCCGCCCGGTGGACGACCGCCCACACGCTGCTCGCCGCCCTCGGGATCGTCGTGCTGATCGGCATCGGGATGCTGCTCTCCCGGTCGACCTCGACGCCGGAGCCGCCGATCTACCCGGCCGTCGAGGGGTCGCTGGGGGACGCCCTCGACGAGCTTGCTGTGAGCGTGGCCCCATGAGGCGCCGAGCGCTCGTCCTCCTCCTCGCCCTCCCCACCTCCCTGGTGCTGGCCGGGTGCGCAGCGCCCAGCGACCTGTCAGACGACGCGGCGGGCTCTCTCCAGGCCGCCGTGCTCGACCTCCACCGGGCGGCCGCAGAGGCGCGCTACGACGCCGCCGGGGTGGCAGCGGCCGAGGTTCGTGCTGCCCTGGACGCCGCCGCGGAGACGGGAGAGGTGTCCGTCGCGCGGTACCGCCAGATCGACGCCGCGCTCTCCGCCACCGAGGAGGAGCTCGCAGCCGTCGCAGGTCGCGCGGACGAGGAGCCCGCAGCGGACCAGGACCAGCTCGACGAGGAGGGGGCTGCCGACGTGTCCGCACCGTCCGAGGGGTCCGTACCGACGGCCGACGAGCCGCCCCGGGCACCCGCGCCGGCCCCGGGCGTCGAGGACGAGGTGCCCCACGAGGAGTCCCCTGCTCCGGCGCAGGGCAACGGCGGAGGTGCCGGTCCGGACGGCCGCGACGGCGCGCCCGGCCAGCAGAAGGTGCCGCCTGGCCAGCAGAAGGTGCCGCCGGGCCAGGCGAAGGGGCCTGGCAAGGCCCCCTGACTCTCACCAGCCGCGGGACCACCAGGACGCTAGGTGCGGTCGCTCGGCGCCGAGCCAGGTGTCTGCCCCGTGGCCCGGGTACACCCACGTCTGGTCGTCGAACCGGTCGAAGACGCGCTCGACGAGGTCCGTCATGAGGCTGTCGAAGGCCTCGGCGTCCGCGGTCTTCCCCGGCCCTCCCGGGAACAGGCTGTCCCCGGTCAGCAGGTGCACCCGCCCTGGGACCGTCCCCACCCTCCTCGTGCGGGCCGGCTCGCGGTAGGCCAGGGCGATCGAGCCCGGGGTGTGACCGCGCAGCCCGATCACCTCGAGGGTCAGGTGCCCGACGGGCAGCACCTCCCCGTGCCGGAGGGGGCGCACCCCGGGAACCGGCAGGGCGTCGGCGTCCTCCTGCCCGGCGACGGCCTCGGCCCCCGTGACGGCGAGGATCGAGGCGAGGGCGCCGGTGTGGTCCGCGTGACGGTGCGTGGTCACCACGGTGGCGAGCCGGGCGGCCCCCGAGCCCTCCCGGACCAGCTGGAGCAACCGGTCCGGCTCGGCCGCCGCGTCGACCAGCACCTGGGAACCGCTGGCTCGACAGGTGACCAGGTAGGCGTTGTTGTCCATCGGCCCGACCGAGAGCTTCCGGATGACGACCTCGTCCAGCTCGCGGGTCTGGGTCGGACCGCCGGTCAGGGCGCGGCCGTCGTAGGGCTGGTGCTCCGTGCGTCCTCCGGGGGTGCTGTGCCCAGGGGCGTCCGGCCCGGCGGTGCTCGCCCTCGGGGTGCTCGGCGTCGGGTCCATCCCGCCAGTCTGGCGCGCCCGTCGGGCAGGCGCGCGTGCAGGCTGGGGCCGACCGACCGATCTTCGAACAACTGTACGGATCTGTCCCGGCGACCTACCATGGTCCGGTGAACGACCGTCTCCGCGTCCAGGGTGCCCGCGAGCACAACCTCCGCAACGTCGACATCGACCTCCCTCGGGACAGCCTCATCGTCTTCACGGGCCTCTCGGGCTCCGGAAAGTCGTCGCTGGCCTTCGACACCATCTTCGCCGAGGGGCAGCGGCGCTACGTCGAGTCGCTCTCGGCCTACGCCCGCCAGTTCCTGGGGCAGATGGACAAGCCCGACGTCGACTTCATCGAGGGGCTCTCGCCCGCGGTCTCGATCGACCAGAAGTCCACCAATCGCAACCCGCGGTCCACCGTCGGGACGATCACCGAGGTCTACGACTACCTGCGGCTGCTCTTCGCCCGAGCGGGCACCCAGCACTGCCCGGTCTGCGGCGAGCAGGTGAGTCGCCAGACGCCCCAGCAGATCGTCGACCGGCTCCTCGAGCTCCCCGAGGGCACCCGGTACCAGGTGCTCGCACCAGTGGTCCGTGGCCGCAAGGGGGAGTACGCCGACCTCTTCACCGAGCTGCAGTCCAAGGGCTTCGCCCGTGCACGGGTCGACGGCGAGGTGGTGCAGCTGACCGAGCCGCCCACCCTCGAGAAGAAGCTCAAGCACACGATCGAGGTCGTGATCGACCGCCTGGTGGCCCGGGACGGCGTCCAGCGGCGGCTGACCGACTCGGTCGAGACGGCGCTCTCCCTCGCGGGTGGGCTCGTCGTGGTCGAGCTCGTCGACGCCGAGGAGGGGGATCCCGAGCGGGAGCGCCGCTTCTCCGAGCATCGGGCCTGCCCGAACGACCATCAGCTGGCCCTCGAGGAGATCGAGCCCCGCACCTTCTCCTTCAACGCCCCCTACGGCGCGTGCCCGGAGTGCACCGGTATCGGTAGCAGGCTCGAGGTCGACGCGGACCTCGTGATCCCCGACGAGGACGCGACCCTCGCCGACGGAGCGGTGGCCCCGTGGTCGCAGACCTCCTCGGAGTACTTCCAGCGGGTGCTCACCGCCCTCGCCGGCGAGCTCGGCTTCGGCATGGACGTCCCGTGGCGGGCGCTGCCCGAGCGCGCCCGCTCCGCGATCCTGTACGGCCAGGACCACAAGGTGCACGTCAAGTACAAGAACCGGTGGGGCCGGGAGCGGCAGTACAGCACGGGCTTCGAGGGCGTCGTCACCTTCATCGAGCGTCGGCACTCCGAGACCGAGTCGGACTGGTCCAAGGAGAAGTACGAGGCATTCATGCGGGAGGTGCCGTGCCCGGTCTGCGAGGGGGCCCGGCTCAAGCCCGAGGTGCTGGCGGTCCTCGTCGGTGGCCGCTCGATCGCGGACGTCTGCCGCATGCCGTTGCGCGAGGCCCGGGACTTCCTCGACGCCCTCGAGCTCGGTGCCCGCGAGCGGGCCATCGCGACCCAGGTGCTCAAGGAGATCCAGGACCGCCTGGGCTTCCTGCTGGACGTCGGCCTGGACTACCTGTCCCTCGAGCGCCCTGCCGGCACGCTCTCGGGCGGCGAGGCCCAGCGGATCAGGCTCGCGACCCAGATCGGGTCCGGGCTGGTCGGAGTCCTGTACGTGCTCGACGAACCCAGCATCGGGCTGCACCAGCGGGACAACCGGCGGTTGATCGACACGCTCACCCGTCTGCGCGACCTGGGGAACACCCTGATCGTCGTCGAGCACGACGAGGACACCATCCGTACCGCGGACTGGATCGTCGACATCGGCCCCGGCGCCGGGGAGCACGGTGGGCGGGTGGTCCACTCGGGGGACCTCGACGGCCTGCTCGCCTCGGACGAGTCGGTCACCGGTGCGTACCTCGCGGGACGCCGCTCGATCCCGATGCCGGCGGAGCGACGCGCCCCAGACCCCTCCCGGGAGATCACCGTCGTCGGGGCGCGTGAGCACAACCTGCGGGGCATCGACGTGAGCTTCCCGCTCGGGTGCCTCGTCGCGGTGACCGGCGTCTCCGGGTCGGGGAAGTCCACCCTCGTCAACGCGATCCTGCACACGGTGCTCGCGAACGAGCTCAACGGTGCTCGGCAGGTTCCCGGGCGGCACACCCGGGTGACGGGCCTGCACCACCTCGACAAGGTGGTGCACGTCGACCAGGGCCCCATCGGTCGCACGCCGCGGTCCAACCCCGCGACCTACACCGGGGTGTGGGACCACGTCCGTCGTCTCTTCGCCGAGACGACCGAGGCCAAGGTCCGGGGCTACATGCCGGGGCGGTTCTCCTTCAACGTCAAGGGCGGGCGCTGCGAGGCGTGCTCGGGGGACGGCACCATCAAGATCGAGATGAACTTCCTCCCGGACGTCTACGTGCCCTGCGAGGTGTGCCACGGCGCGCGGTACAACCGCGAGACCCTCGAGGTGCACTTCAAGGGCAAGACGGTCGCCGAGGTCCTCGACATGCCGATCGAGGAGGCCGCGGAGTTCTTCGCGGCGGTCCCGGCCATCTCGCGGCACCTCAAGACCCTCGTCGACGTCGGGCTCGGCTACGTCCGTCTGGGCCAGCCCGCACCGACCCTGTCCGGGGGCGAGGCCCAGCGGGTCAAGCTCGCGAGCGAGCTGCAGAAGCGGTCGAGCGGACGCACCATCTACGTGCTCGACGAGCCCACGACGGGCCTGCACTTCGAGGACATCCGCAAGCTCCTCGGAGTGCTCCAGTCCCTGGTCGACAAGGGCAACTCGGTGATCGTCATCGAGCACAACCTCGACGTGATCAAGAACGCCGACTGGGTGGTCGACATGGGCCCCGAGGGTGGCTCGGGGGGCGGGCTCGTCGTCGCCGAGGGCACCCCCGAGCAGATCGCGGCCTCGCCGGAGAGCCACACGGGACGCTTCCTGGCCGAAGCCCTCGAACCTGTGGTGGACCTCGTCGAGGCCCGCGCGAGCGCCTGAGGACCCGACGAGCCGGTCAGCCCGCCGGGAGGCCCCGGTTCAGGGGGATGCCTGCGCAACACGCAGCGGTGCCGGGTCGTGGCGGACCGGGAAGCTGACGGACCGCGCGATGAAGCAGTGCTCGTGGGCCTTGGCGTGCAGCGCCGCCAGATCCTCCTGCGTCACCTCGCGGCCGTCCTCGCGGTCTGCGCTCGCGACCGTGACGAGCGGGTGCAGGACGACGTGCGTGAACTGCCCGGCCCCGGCCGCCTCCACCCGCATCGTGCCCACCGCGTTGTCCACGTAGCCCACGACGACGACGCCGTCGAGGCTCGCGAGGTGCAGGAACCAGAGCATGTGGCACTGGGAGAGGGCCGCGACCAGGAGCTCCTCCGGGTTGTACCGCGCAGGGTCGCCGCGAAAGGTGGGGTCCGACGAGCCCAGGAGCACGGGCTTGCCCTGGAGGGACACCTCGTGATCGCGGCTGTAGGCGGTGTACGTGCGGGTCCCGGCCTCACCCGCTCCGGTCCAGGTGACTGTCGCGTTGTACGTGTGCAGGAGGCCCATCCAGCAACGCTAGCGGTGCCGCGCCCGGACCACCATGGCCCCTGCCCGTGGCGCGCGAGGTCGGTGGGCTGAACTACCCTCGACCGCATGGCCGATCCGGCGAGCTACCGCCCCCGCCCCGGTCAGGTGCCCGACTCCCCGGGGGTCTACCGCTTCCGCGACGAGCACGGCCGTGTGGTCTACGTCGGGAAGGCCAAGAGCCTCCGGTCTCGCCTCGCGAGCTACTTCCAGGACCTGACCGCCCTCCACCCCCGTACCCAGCAGATGGTGACCACTGCGGCCTCGGTCGAGTGGACCGTGGTGGGCACCGAGGTCGAGGCCCTGGCCCTCGAGTACTCCTGGATCAAGGAGTACGACCCCCGCTTCAACGTCAAGTACCGGGACGACAAGTCCTACCCCTACCTCGCGGTGACACTGGGGGACCAGTTCCCGCGGGTCCAGGTGATGCGCGGGGCCAAGCGGCCGGGAACGCGGTACTTCGGGCCCTACGCCCACGCCTGGGCGATCCGGGAGACGGTGGACCTCCTGCTGCGCGTCTTCCCCGTGCGGACCTGCTCGGCCGGTGTGTTCAAGCGCGCCGAGCAGGCCGGCCGGCCGTGCCTGCTGGGCTACATCGACAAGTGCTCGGCTCCCTGCGTGGGACGGGTCTCGCCCGAGGAGCACCGTGGCCTGGCGGAGGACTTCTGCGACTTCATGGCGGGGGACACCGCCAAGTTCGTCCGCCGGCTCGAGCGGCGCATGGCGGAGGCCGCCGAGAACCTCGAGTTCGAGGCGGCGGCGCGGCTGCGCGACGACGTCGCCGCCCTCCAGCGCGCCACCGAGAAGAATGCCGTCGTGCTGTCCGACGGGACGAGCGCGGACGTCTTCGCCCTGGTCGGGGACGAGCTCGAGGCTGCCGTCCAGGTGTTCCACGTCCGAGACGGACGGATCCGCGGCCAGCGCGGCTGGGTGGTCGAGAAGGTCGAGGACATCGGGGACGCCGAGCTGATCGAGCACCTCCTGCAGCAGGTCTACGGCGACGGGCTGCCGGCCACCCCGGGCCGCAGCTCGCAGGGTTCGGCCCGCCCCGAGCGGGAGCTCGTCCCGGGCAGCCCGGTCCCGCGCGAGGTGCTGGTCCCGGTGCTGCCCCCCGACGTCGAGCAGGTGCAGGACTGGCTGGGCTCGCTGCGGGGGGCGCGGGTGCAGGTCCGGGTGCCCCAGCGCGGGGACAAGAAGGACCTCGCCGAGACCGTGCGGCGCAACGCCGAGCAGGCCCTGGCGCTGCACCGGACCAGGCGCGCCGGCGACCTGACGACCCGGAGCCAGGCGCTCCGCGAGATCCAGGAGGCCCTCGAGCTCCCGTCGGCGCCGTTGCGGATCGAGTGCTACGACATCTCGACCACCCAGGGGACCCACCAGGTCGGGTCGATGGTGGTCTTCGAGGACGGTCTGGCGCGAACCTCCGAGTACCGCCACTTCGTGGTGCGGGGACCCGAGGGGGACGGCGCCCGCGACGACACCGCAGCCATGTACGAGGTGATCACCCGTCGCTTCCGGCGGTACCTCGAGGACCAGGCGCGGGCTGCAGGCGCGGGGGAGGTCCCCCTGGGCGGGCCTACCACGGGGGAGGTCGGGGCCGAGGTCCCCGAGCAGAAGGGTCGCTTCGCGTACCCGCCCAACCTCGTCGTCGTCGACGGCGGTGCTCCCCAGGTCGCCGCCGCGGCGCGTGCCCTGGCCGACCTCGGGATCGAGGACGTCGCGCTGTGCGGCCTCGCCAAGCGGCTCGAGGAGGTCTGGGTACCGGGTGAGGACTACCCGGTCATCCTGCAGCGGTCCTCCGAGGGGCTGTACCTGCTCCAGCGCCTGCGCGACGAGGCGCACCGCTTCGCCCTGCGGCACCACCGCTCGCGACGCAGCAAGGGCATGACCTCCTCGGCGCTGGACGAGGTCCCGGGTCTGGGCCCGGCCCGGCGTGCAGCCCTGCTCAAGCACTTCGGCTCGGTCGCGCGCATCCGCGCCGCCGAGGTCGAGGAGATCGCCGCGGTCCGGGGCATGGGGCGGCGGACGGCCGAGACCGTCCTCACGGCCCTGCGACCGGCCCCGCCCCAGGGCCCGGCCCCG
>NZ_JALPKN010000160.1 GCF_023630195.1 Actinotalea sp. C106
GCGCCGTGGCCCGCCCCGCCGTGGTCGAGCTCGGCGGCCTCGGCCGCGGCGATCTCCTTCTCGACGGCGGGGATCTCCCCGTAGAGGAGCCGGGAGGCCCCCGCGAGGTCGCCCTCGCGCTGGTGCCGCTCGGCCACGACCCGCAGCTCGTCGAGCCGCACGCGCAGGTCACCGAGGCGGTTCTGCCCGGCCTTCTCGCGCTCCCACCGGGCGGTGAGGGCGGCGAGGTCCTCGCGGCGGTCGGCGAGCTCGGCCCTCAGCTTCTCGAGGCGGTCCCGCGAGGCGTCGTCGTCGGCCTCGGACAGGTGCAGCTCCTCCATGGAGAGGCGGTCGACGGCGCGGCGGAGCTCGTCGATCTCGACCGGCGAGGAGTCGAGCTCCATGCGCAGCCGCGAGGCCGCCTCGTCGATCAGGTCGATGGCCTTGTCGGGCAGCTGGCGGGCGGTGATGTAGCGGTCGGACAGGGTCGCCGCGGCGACCAGGGCTCCGTCGGAGATCCCGACCTTGTGGTGGGCCTGGTAGCGCTCCTTGAGCCCGCGCAGGATCGCGACGGTGTCCTCGACGCTGGGCTCGCCCACGTAGACCTGCTGGAAACGGCGTTCGAGGGCCGGGTCCTTCTCGATGCGCTCGCGGAACTCGTCGAGGGTGGTGGCCCCGATGAGGCGCAGCTCGCCGCGGGCCAGCATGGGCTTGAGCATGTTGCCGGCGTCCATGCTGCCCTCGGCCGCCCCGGCGCCGACCACCGTGTGCAGCTCGTCGATGAAGGTGACGACCTCGCCGTCGGAGGCCTTGATCTCGTCGAGGACGGCCTTGAGGCGCTCCTCGAACTCGCCGCGGAACTTGGCCCCCGCGACCATCGAGGCGAGGTCGAGGGAGATCAGCCGCTTGCCGCGCAGGGACTCGGGGACGTCCCCGGCCACGATGCGCTGGGCGAGGCCCTCGACCACGGCCGTCTTGCCGACGCCGGGCTCGCCGATGAGCACGGGGTTGTTCTTGGTGCGGCGCGAGAGCACCTGGACCACACGGCGGATCTCCCCGTCGCGGCCGATCACCGGGTCGAGGCGACCGTCGGCGGCGGCGGCGGTGAGGTCGACCCCGTACTTCTCCAGGGCCTTGTAGGTGCCCTCGGGGTCCGGGCTGGTGACCCGGGCGGTGCCGCGCACGGTGGGCAGGGCGTCGAGGAGGGCCTGGCGCGTGGCGCCGGCGGACGTGAGCGCGTCTGCGGCGGACGAGCTGCCCGCGGCGAGGCCGAGCAGCAGGTGCTCGGCCGAGATGTACTCGTCGCCGAGGGCCTGGGCCTCGGTCTGAGCGGCGGCGAGGGTGGCGTTGAGGGACCGGGAGGAGGTGGGCTGGCCCACGGCCTCGCCGCTCACCGCGGGCAGGGCGGTGCGGACGGCCTCGACGCGTCGGGCCAGGGCGGCACGGTCGGCCCCCACCGCGTCGAGCAGGCCGACCGCCACACCACCGCTCTGCTGGAGCAGGGCACCGAGCAGGTGGATCGGCTCGATCTGGGGGTTGTTCGAGGCCGACTGGATCGCGCCGGCGAGGGCCTCCTGGGCCTTGGTCGTGAACTTGGAGTCCATGGTGCGTGCGCCTCCGTGCAGGGTGTCGGTCGTCTGACCGGGCAACGAGCTCAGAGTTGAGTCTATTCCACTCAACTCTGGCGAGCGACCCGATCCGCGGCCCGTCACCTCGACGTCGTCGCCGACCGCACGCCTCCGGACATGCCGGAGCCCAGGGTCGCGGCCTAGAGTTCTGAGCCATGCGAACCCGTCGCCTGCTGGGCGCCACGACCGTGACCCTGCTCCTCGCCGCAGTCCTGACCGGATGCGTCAAGGTCGACCTCGACCTGCAGCTCCAGCCGGACGACACCATCGACGGCTCCCTCGTCTTCGCCGTCTCCTCCGACCTCGCCGAGACGCTGGGCGAGGACGGCGCGACCCTCTCCGAGGGCGTCCAGGAGGAGCTGCTCGGCGAGGGCGCCCCCGAGAACGCGACCAGCGAGCCCTACGACGACGGCGAGTACGTCGGCTCGACGCTGGCCTTCGAGGGCGAGAGCCTCAGCGAGCTCGCCGGAGACGAGGACCTGCAGATCACCCGCGACGGCGACGAGTTCGTCGTCACCGGCGTGCTGGACCTGACCGACACCGGCGCCGAGGGGGTGCCCGGGCTCGACGTCGAGCCCCAGGTGCGGATGGCCGTGACCTTCCCCGGGGAGGTCACCGAGCACGACGGCGAGCTCGAGGGCACCACCGTCGTGTGGACCCCGGTCCCCGGCGAGCGCACCGAGCTCAACGCCCGCGGGTCCGCCATCGCCGACGAGAGCCTCGCCGGCCAGGTCGAGGACCTCGTCGCGGACGTGACCGGCCAGGGCGACGGCGAGGGCAGCGGCCTGGCCTGGTGGCTGCTGGTCCCCGCGATCGGCCTCGCCCTGCTGCTCGTGATCGGCCTGGTGCTGGTCGTCGTGCTCAGCGCGCGCCGACGCCGGCGCCAGGCCGCGAACCGCACCGAGGCGGAGGGCATCGCCAACGACCAGGCGACCTCCTACGGCCCGGTCGACGACGGGCCGGGCGAGCTGCGGTGAGCCCGGGCGCGATGGCAGGCGGGGTGCCGACCGGCCAGGCCTCCGCCTGGCACCCCGACGTCCTCGGCGAGGGGTGGGAGGCGCTGACCGTCCCGCTGCTCCCCGACGACCAGGGCGAGGCGGTCACGACCCTCGTCCGCCGGGTGCGCACCGAGGGCGAGCCGAGGCGTCGTCGGGCCGTCCTCTACGTGCACGGATACGTCGACTACTTCTTCCAGCGGCACCTCGCCGAGGTGTGGGAGGGCGCAGGGTTCGACTTCTACGCCCTCGACCTGCGCAACCACGGTCGGTCGATGCTGCCGCACCAGCAGCCCAACGCGGTGACGGACATCGCCCTGCACGCCGAGGAGCTCGACCGCGCGGTGGCCGTCGTGCGGGCCGAGGGCCACGAGGTCGTCGTCGGTCACGGGCACTCGACGGGGGGCCTGGTGCTGAGCCTGTGGGCCCACGCCCGCCGGGACCGGCCGCAGGGCCCCGTGGTGGACGCCCTGGTGCTCAACAGCCCGTGGTTCGACCTCAACCGGTCGCGGTTCGACCGGGTGGTCACGACGGCGGCCCTTGAGGTGGTCGGCGGCCTCGCCCCGCGCCTGGTGGTCGGGCAGCTGGCGCCGCACTACGGCCGGCACCTGCATGTCGGCACAGGGGGCCGGTGGGACTACGACCTCGCCTGGAAGCCGCACGACGGGTTCGGGGTCCGGGCCGGGTGGATGCGCTCGATCCGACGCGGGCACCGCGCCGTGGCCCGCGGGCTCGTGATCGACGTGCCGGTGCTCGTGTGCGCCTCGAGCGCGAGCGGCCCGCACGACCGGTGGCACGACTCGCTGGACCGCACCGACAGCGTGCTCGACGTCGACCAGATCATCGCGCGAGCCCCCGGCCTGGGGCCCGACGTCACCGTGGTCCAGGTGACCGACGGGGTGCACGACCTGATCCTCTCCGCCGAGCCTGCCCGTCAGGCCTACGCCGACGCGGTCACGGCATGGCTCGCGCGCCGACTGCCGGCATGACGACGGCGCCCCGGCCGTGGAAGCCCGGGGCGCCGTGGTCGATCAGGTCGAGCGGGGCGGTGCAGGGTCAGCGCTGGGCGCCCTTCAGCGAGCCCGTGACGCCACCCTCCATGTCGAGCACCAGGCACAGGACCTCACGGTCGTCGAGGGTCGTCCAGGTGTCCTCGGACGGGGACAGCGTGCTCATCTCGAGCTCGGAGTCGTAGTAGTCGGTGCCGACGAAGGTCGCGAACTCCTCGAGGCAGTAGTCGTTCGCCACCGTCCCGACCTCGTCAAGACCGGGGAACTCGCCGTCGTCGAGCATCGTCGACGCGTAGGCTTCGCTGTCGTGGGGCTGGTCGCAGGGCACCGTCGGCAGCGAGCTGACCTCGGTGCCCATCTCGGCGGACTCGAGGCAGTCCCCCACCCGGATGGCGAAGACGTCGGCGTCGCTCGCCTCGGTGATCTCGCCGGTCTCGGCATCACGCTCGGGCTCGCCCGCGCCGAAGATGGCCGAGCAGCCCGAGAGGCCGACGAGCAGGAGGGCGGCGGCGCCGACGGCGGCCGGACGGGTGAACGTGCGCATGGGTGTCCTTCGATAGCGGGGCGGGAGGGGCTGCGGGCCCCGATGCCCAGGCAGCCGAGGAACGCTATCGGAAAGCTCATCCGCGCGGCGCCGCCCTTCCCCCGGATGCGCGAGAATTCACCTCGTGCCCCTCGCCGACGACCAGCTGCCCGACTCCTTCGACCAGCTGCCCGGGCGTGCCCACCAGAACATCCGCACCTTCCACCCGCGGCGCGTGCCCCTGAGCCGGGCCCAGCGCGAGGCCCTGACCGACCACTGGCCGGCGGTGGGGTTCTCGGTGCACAACCCCGACAACGGCACTCCCCCGCTGACCGCCGAGGGGCACCTGGACACCGTGGCCCTCTACGGACGTGCCGCACCCCTGGTCCTGGAGATCGGCTCGGGGATGGGCGAGGGGGTCGCCCAGATGGCTGCGGCCGACCCCGACCGCGACTACCTCGCCGTCGAGGCCCACGTCCCGGGGATCGCGGGGGCCGTGCAGCGCATCACCGAGGCGGGGCTCACCAACGTCCGGATCGCCCACGGCGACGCCCTCGCCCTGGTCAAGGCCCACGTCCCCGAGGGGTCCCTGGACGCGGTGCACATCTACTTCCCCGACCCGTGGCCCAAGAACCGCCACCACAAGCGCCGAATCGTCCAGGCCCGGCACGTCGAGCTCTTGCGCGCCCGGCTGCGGCCCGGCGGCACCCTGCACTGCGCGACCGACTGGGAGCACTACGCCGAGCAGATGCTGGCCGTCGTCGAGGCAGACCCCGGCCTGACCAACCTGCACGACGGCTACGCCCCGCGGCCGGCCCACCGACCGGTCACCAAGTTCGAGCAGCGCGGCATCGACCTGGGTCACGCCGTGCGCGACGTCATCGCGGTGCGGACGGGCTGAGCGGGGCCGACGGGCTGAGCGGTGCGGACCACGTGAGTCCGGACCTCACCCCACGACCGGGTTCAGAGCAGCGTCCTCGTCCTCGCTGAGCAGCCGGGACCGCAGCAGGAACCGCACCCCCTCGGGGGCCTCGAGGGAGAACCCCGCCCCTCGGCCCGGCACCAGGTCGACGGTCAGGTGGGTGTGACGCCAGTACTCGAACTGGGCCCGGCTCATCCACATCGGCACGACGAAGCCCTCCCCCTCGCCGTCGTCGTCGGCCTCGACCCGCAGGTCACCGAGGTGGACGTCGGCATCACCGAGGATGAGATCGCCGTCGGGGTAGCACATCGGGGAGGACCCGTCGCAGCACCCTCCGGACTGATGGACCATGAGCTCGCCGTGCTGGTCCCGGAGCTGCCGCAGCATCGCCGCGGCAGCTCCGGTCAGCGCGACCCGTTCGGGGATCGCGGTGGTCACAGCACCTCCAAGGTCGACGGGTTCGCCGGACGGCTCAGAAGAACCCGAGCTTCTCGCCCGAGTACGAGACGAGCAGGTTCTTGGTCTGCTGGTAGTGGTCGAGCATCATGCGGTGGTTCTCGCGCCCGACCCCCGATCCCTTGTACCCGCCGAAGGCCGCCGCGGCCGGGTACGCGTGGTAGCAGTTGGTCCACACCCGGCCGGCCTGGATGTCCCGGCCTGCGCGGTAGGCGATCGTCGCCTCGCGCGACCAGACGCCGGCACCGAGGCCGTAGAGGGTGTCGTTGGCCGTCGAGATCGCGTCGGCGTAGTCGGTGAAGCTCGTGACGGCCACCACCGGGCCGAAGATCTCCTCCTGGAAGATCCGCATCGAGTTCTTGCCCTCGAAGATCGTCGGCTGGACGTAGTAGCCGCCGGCCAGATCGCCGTCCAGGTGCGCCCGGGCTCCCCCGGTCAGCACCTTGGCTCCCTCCTCCTTGCCGATGTCGATGTAGGACAGGATCTTCTCTAGCTGGTCGTTGGAGGCCTGGGCGCCGATCATGGTCTCGGTGTCCAGCGGGTTGCCGGGGCGGATGGCCTCGGTCCGGGCGATCGCGTCGCCCAGGAACTGGTCGTAGATCGACTCCTGGATGAGCGCCCGGGACGGGCACGTGCAGACCTCGCCCTGGTTGAAGGCGAACATGACGAAGCCCTCGAGGGCCTTGTCGTAGTAGTCGTCCCGGGTGCGGGCCACGTCCTCGAAGAAGAGGTTCGGGGACTTGCCCCCCAGCTCGAGCGTGACCGGGATGATGTTCTGGCTCGCGTACTGCATGATCAGCCGCCCGGTGGTGGTCTCCCCCGTGAAGGCGATCTTGCGGATCCGCGGGCTCGAGGCCAGGGGCTTGCCCGCCTCGACGCCGAACCCGTTCACCACGTTGAGCACCCCCGGCGGCAGGATGTCCGCGAGCAGCTCCATGAGCACCAGGATCGAGACGGGGGTCTGCTCGGCGGGCTTGAGCACCACGCAGTTGCCGGCCGCGAGCGCCGGCGCGAGCTTCCACACCGCCATGAGCAGCGGGAAGTTCCACGGGATGATCTGCCCGACGACGCCCAGCGGCTCGTGGAAGTGGTAGGCGATCGTGTCGCCGTCGATCTCCGAGATGGAGCCCTCCTGCGCGCGGATCGCCCCCGCGAAGTAGCGGAAGTGGTCGATCGCGAGGGGCAGGTCGGCGCCGATGGTCTCCCGGACAGGCTTGCCGTTCTCCCAGCTCTCCGCGATGGCGAGCTGCTCGAGGTTGGCCTCCATCCGGTCCGCGATCTTGTTGAGGATCACGGCCCGCTCGGTGGCGGTGGTCTTGCCCCAGGTGCGCGCGGCCCCGTGCGCGGCGTCCAGGGCACGCTCGATGTCCGCCCCGTCCCCCCGGGCGACCTCGGCGAAGGTCTTGCCGGTGACGGGCGTCGGGTTCTCGAAGTAGCGGCCCGACTCCGGGGCGACGTACTCGCCACCGATCCAGTGGTCGTAGCGCTCGCGGAAGCTCGCGGGGCTGCCGGTGGTGCCCGGCGCGGCGTACACGGTCATCGGTGACCTCCATGCGGGTGGGCTGGGCGCAGGTCGTGCACCCAGGGGCGCCGCACCGTTGCGGCGCGCCACGAGCGCGACGCTAGGTCCGCGAGGGTTGCAGGACCGTTGCAGGCCGGGCGAAAGCCGATCAGGCCAGACGGCGGTCGAGCAGCGCACTCCTGGCCTCGGCCCGCACCGCGGCGCACGAGCCGGGCTGCTCGAGGTCCGCCA
>NZ_JALPKN010000161.1 GCF_023630195.1 Actinotalea sp. C106
CCCCGCCGGACGCCCGGTTCGTCGAGCCGGGCGTCGCGGGCGTCGCCGGGTTCCTGCTGGGTGCGCTGCCCGGACGCCGTCCGCTCGACCCGACCCCCGTCCCCGAGGTGGCGCGGGTGCTCGACACCGGTGTGCGCATCGCCTCACCGCTGGCCGGGGTGCCCGCCTCCTCGCTGGTGGTCGCGCGCACGGTCGAGGCACCCAGCCCGTGGGGGGCGGACCGGACCCAGCCTCCGGCTCCTGACGGGGCGGGGGAGGTGCTGCGCCAGGTGGCCGACCACTACCACCCCGGCGGTGGTGGCGACGGCACAGTGGGCGTCCAGCAGCTGACGCACCCCGACGGGAGCCGCAGCTGGGTGGTCACGGTCCCCGGCACGCAGGACTGGTCTCCGCTGCCGGGCAGCAACCCTGCGGACCTCAGCAGCAACCTGCGGCTGATGGCCGAGCGGCCCGACGACGCCACCGAGGTGGTGCTCCAGGCCATGGCCGCGGCACGGATCGAGCCGGGGGAGCCGGTGCTCCTGGCCGGTCACAGCCAGGGCGGGATCGCGGCGATGGAGGCCGCGGGGGACCCACGTGCCGAGCGGTACTCGATCGCGGCGGTCATCACCGCGGGGTCCCCGGTCGGTCACCTGCCCCTGCAGGAGGGGGTGCAGGCCCTGCACCTCGAGCACGGCACGGACTACGTGCCGACCTTGGACGGCCGGGCCAACCCGACGACGGGTAACCGCACCACCGTCGAGGTGGACCTGGCCGAGGCGGCCGACCCCGCGGACCGTGCCGCGGCCCTGTCCCCGGTGGCGGCGCACGACGCGCGACGGTACGCGGCCACCGCGGACGGGCTCGCGGGCTCCGACCACGCCTCCCTCCGCGCGGTCGACCAGGCGATCCAGGGGGTGCTCGGGGGTGGGCAGGCCGAGGCGAGGATGATGCGGTTCACCGGGGTGCGGGTGCCCGACGACCCCGCGGTGGTCAGTCCCGGGAGCCGGGGATGACCACGCTCAGCAGGAAGCTGACGATCGAGATGATCAGCGCGCCGAGCACGGCCGTGCCGAAGCTCTCGATCCGCAGGCCGTACTCGGTCATCTCCGAGAGCCACCCGGTGAGCATGAGCATCAGGGCGTTCACCACGAGGGTGAACAGGCCGAGGGTGAGGATGTACAGCGGTAGCGAGATGAGCTTGACGACCGGCTTGACCACCGCGTTCACCACCCCGAAGAGCAGGGCGACCAGGAGGAAGACGATCACGGTCGTGCCGCTGTCGTCCCCTCCGACCACCTCGAGGCCGCTGAGGAGCTGGGTCGCGAGCCAGATCGCGACCGCGTTGACGAGGACTCGGAGGACGAAGCTCATGCGGGCATCGTTCCACGGAAGGCCGGGAGCGCGCAGGGTGTCGGTGCGGCGATGGCATGCTGGGCGCGTGACGAGCCCCCAGGTGCCCCAGCGCCCCGCCGTGCAGAGCCTCCCCGCCTACGTCCCCGGGGCGCGCGCCGACCTCGGACGGGCCCACAAGCTCTCCTCGAACGAGAACCCCTTCCCCCCGCTGCCCTCGGTGCGCGACGCGGTGGCCCGCGCGGCCGGCGCCCTGAACCGGTACCCCGACATGTTCGCGACCGAGCTGGTCGAGGCCCTCGCCGCCAAGCACCACGTCGAGGCGGGCTCCATCGTGGCCGGCTGCGGTTCCGTCGCGGTCCTCGGGCACGTGCTCCAGGGGTTCTGCGACGCGGGGGACGAGGTGGTCCACGCCTGGCGGTCCTTCGAGGCCTACCCGATCCTCGTCCAGCTGCAGGGTGCCGTCTCCGTCCCGGTGCCGCTCACTGTCGACGGTCGCCACGACCTCCCCGCGATGGCCGCGGCGGTCACCGAGCGCACCCGCGTGATGCTCGTCTGCTCCCCCAACAACCCCACGGGCCCGACCATCGGCCACGCCGAGCTGCTCGAGCTGCTGTCCGCCGTGCCCGAGCGGGTCCTCGTGGTCCTCGACGAGGCCTACGTCGAGTTCGTCCGCTCCCAGGACCCGATCGACAGCGAGCGGGTCCTCGCGGCGCACCCGAACGTCGTCGTCCTGCGGACCTTCTCCAAGGCGTACGGGCTGGCGGCCCTGCGCGTCGGCTACGCCGTGACGCACCCGGACCTCGCCCGCGCGGTGCGCACCGCGTCGACCCCCTTCGGGGTGAACCACCTCGCCCAGGTGGCGGCCCTGGCCTCGCTCGAGGCCGAGGGGGAGCTCGCCGAGCGCGTCGAGGTCGTGGTCGCCGAACGTGAGCGGGTCGCCGAGCGTCTGCGCGCGCAGGGGTGGGAGGTGCCCGAGAGCCAGGCGAACTTCGTGTGGCTCCCCACGGGAGCCCGCACGGTCGACCTCGCCTCGGCCGCTGCGCGGCACGGGGTCCTGGTGCGTCCCTTCGCGGGTGAGGGCATGCGGATCAGCATCGGGGAGGCTGCCGCGAACGACCGGGTGCTCGAGCTGACCCGGGACTGGGTCGGCGGCTGAGCCTGCGACGACCGTGACCGCACGGGCCTCTCGCAGAGCAGCGCCGGCCGAGAGCGGCGTCGGGGCTGGCCCGGCGGGTGGGGCCGTGGCAGGTTGGAGGGTGGTCACAACGGGCCCGCATTGACCTTGTGGTCCCGGACAAGCCCTAACCTACGGTGCCGTAGCCTACGCTGACGTAAGTTACTCGTTCGTCCACCCCGGAAGGACCCCACCGCGTGAACGAGCCCGACCTCGTCCAGCTGCTGAGCCCCACCGGGCACCGGGTGGACCACCCCGACTACACCCCCCGCATCGCACACCTCGACCCCGAGGCCCTGCGCGGGATGCACCGTGACATGGTGCTCGCCCGTCGGGTCGACTCCGAGGCCACCTCGCTGCAGCGCCAGGGCGAGCTCGCCCTCTACGCCCAGGCCCTCGGCCAGGAGGCCGCGCAGGTCGGCTCGGCCCGGGCGCTGGCCGTCCAGGACTACGTCTTCCCCTCCTACCGCGAGCACGCCGTCGCGCAGGTGCGGGGGGTGGACCCGGTCGACATCCTCAAGCTCTTCCGCGGGGTGGACCACGGCGGCTGGGACCCGACCGAGCACAACGTCCACCTGTACACCCTGGTCATCGGCTCGCACACGCTGCACGCCACCGGCTACGCGATGGGCATCCAGCGCGACGGCCTGGTCGGCACCGGGGACCCGTCGCGTGACGCCGCCGTCGTCGCCTACTTCGGCGACGGGGCCACCGCGCAGGGGGACACCAACGAGGCCTTCGTCTTCGCGGCCGTCAACAACGCGCCGATCGTGCTGTTCTGCCAGAACAACCAGTGGGCGATCTCCGAGCCCACCGAGAGGCAGTCCCGGGTGCCGATCGTCGAGCGCGGACGTGGGTTCGGCGTCCCGAGCGTGCGGGTCGACGGCAACGACGTCCTGGCCTGCTACGCGGTGACCGCCGAGGCCCTCGAGCGGGCCCGCAACGGCGGCGGCCCCACCTTCATCGAGGCCTACACCTACCGGATGGGCGCCCACACCACCTCCGACGACCCGACGCGCTACCGGTCGGCCGCGGAGGAGGAGCACTGGCGTCAGCGCGACCCGATCGACCGGCTGACCGCGCTGCTCGAGGCCGAGGGCGAGCTGACCCCTGACTACCAGGAGTCCCTGGCTGCCGAGGCCGAGGCCCTCGGCGAGCGGTTGCGCGCCGAGGTCCGAGCCCTCGAGGCCCCCCCGACCTCGTCCATGTTCGAGAACGTCTACGCGACCCCGCACGCGGTGGTCGACGGCGAGCGCGCCTGGTTCGCCGAGTACGAGGCCTCCTTCCTCGTCGACGGGGAGAGCGCCACGGAAGGAGCCGCCCGATGAGCCCCACCACCGAGCGGATCACCCTCGCCAAGGCCATCAACATCGGCATGCGCCGGGCCCTCGAGCAGGACCCCAAGGTCATGCTCATGGGGGAGGACATCGGCAAGCTCGGCGGCGTGTTCCGCGTGACCGACGGGTTGCAGAAGGACTTCGGCCCCGACCGCGTCGTGGACACCCCGCTGGCCGAGTCGGGCATCGTCGGGACCGCGATCGGGCTCGCGCTGCGCGGCTACCGGCCGGTCTGCGAGATCCAGTTCGACGGCTTCATCTTCCCCGCCTTCGACCAGATCACCACCCAGCTGGCCAAGATGCACTACCGCTCGCGCGGGAAGCTCAGTCTCCCGGTCGTGATCCGGGTGCCCTTCGGCGGAGGCATCGGGGCGGTCGAGCACCACAGCGAGTCCCCCGAGGTGCTCTTCGCCCACACCGCGGGCCTGCGCGTCGTCTCCCCGGCGACCCCGGGTGACGCGTTCACCATGATCCAGGAGGCCATCGCCTCGCCCGACCCGGTGCTCTTCTTCGAGCCCAAGGGCCGGTACTGGGACAAGGCCGAGGTCGACCTCGACGCCGTCGGCGGGGGGCTGGACAAGGCGCGTGTCGCACGGCGCGGGACCGACCTCACCCTCGTCGCCCACGGGCCCACGGTCACCACGGCCCTCAAGGCGGCCGAGGCGGCGGCGGCCGACGGCACGAGCATCGAGGTCATCGACCTGCGCTCGATCTCCCCGCTCGACACCGCGACCGTCGCCGAGTCGGTGCGCCGGACCGGGCGCTGCGTCGTCGTCCACGAGGCGCCCGTGCTCTACGGGACCGGGGGCGAGGTCGCGGCGCGGATCACCGAGGAGTGCTTCTTCCACCTCGAGGCCCCCGTGCTGCGGGTCGGCGGCTTCCACGCCCCGTACCCCGTGGCCCGCCTCGAGCACGAGTACCTGCCGAGCCTGGACCGGGTGCTCGACGCGGTCGATCGCACCCTCGCGGTCTAGCGTCGACCTACCGGCGGGTTCCCTCGAGCCGCGCCGCCGAGCCGCACCACCGACCAGCACGACGACGAGTCCACCAGGACGACGAGACCGAGGAGCGCGCCAGTGCCCAGGTACGAGCAGTTCCGCCTTCCCGACGCCGGTGAGGGCCTGACCGAGGCCGAGATCGTCGAGTGGAAGGTCGCGGTCGGCGACCGGGTCGTGGTCAACCAGCCGATCCTCGAGGTCGAGACCGCCAAGTCCCTCGTCGAGCTGCCCTGCCCCTACGCCGGCGTGGTCACCGAGCTGCTCTTCGAGCCCGGCACCACGGTCGACGTCGGCACCCCCATCATCACCATCGACACCACCCCCGACCTCGCGTCAGAACCTCAGGGTGCCGGGGGTATCCCCGCTTCTGACACGAGCGGGGGATCGGCGAGCGGGGAGTCGGCGAGCGGGGCCGTCCTGGTGGGGTACGGCGTCGTCGGGCACAGCGCCACCCGCCGCGCCCGCCGCACCACCCCTGCGGACCCTGCCACCCCCGGTCTCGTGTCAGAACCTCAGGGCGCTGGGGGTATCCAGGCTTCTGACACGAGTGCTGGCTCGTCCGGACCGGATCTCGCGTCAGACGCTGGGGGTGCCAGGGGTATCCCTGCTTCTGACACGAGAGGGGGGATGGGGCCGGTGCTGGCGAAGCCGCCGGTGCGCAAGCTCGCCAAGGACCTGGGGATCGACCTGGCGACGGTGACCGCCTCGGGGCCCGGGGGGATCGTGACCCGCGAGGACGTGCTGGCGCGCAGCAACGAGAACGAACCGCGCACCCTGGCCACCTACGCCGGGGACGACTTGCCCTGGCTCGCCTCGGGCACGGTGACCGACGACGGCCGCGCGACCCGCGTGCCGGTCAAGTCCGTCCGCAAGCGCACCGCCGAGGCCATGGTCAGCAGCGCCTTCACCGCGCCGCACGTCTCGGTGTTCCACACGGTCGACGTGACCAAGACGATGCGCCTGGTCTCCCGACTGCGCGAGGACCGGGAGTTCGCCGACGTGCGCGTGACCCCGCTGCTCATCGCGGCCAAGGCCCTCATGCTCGCGGTGCGCCGCCATCCCGAGGTCAACGCCAGCTGGCACGACGAGACCCAGGAGATCGAGTACAAGCACTACGTGAACCTGGGCATCGCGGCCCAGACCCCGCGCGGGCTGATCGTCCCGAACATCAAGGACGCGCACCGCATGACCCTGCACGACCTCGCCTTCGCCCTCGCGGACCTCACCGCGACCGCGCGCTCGGGCCGCACCACGCCCCAGGCGATGTCCGACGGGACCATCACGATCACCAACGTCGGGGTCTTCGGCATCGACACCGGCACCCCGATCCTGAACCCCGGGGAGTCAGCGATCCTCGCCTTCGGGGCCATCCGGGAGCAGCCCTGGGTGCACAAGGGCAAGATCAAGGTCCGTCAGGTCACCCAGCTCGCGCTGTCCTTCGACCACCGGCTGATCGACGGCGGCCTGGGCTCGCGGTTCCTGGCCGACGTCGCGGCGGTCCTCGAGGAGCCCGGCCAGGGCCTGGTCTGGAGCTGAGGTCAGCTGGGGGCCGTCAGGGCGCCCGGCGCCGCCGGACCACGAGCCAGGCGACCACCCCGCCGAGCAGGACGACGGCGCCGATCCCCAGCACCCACGGCCAGACGGCGCCGCTCTCCTCCTCGTCCTCGGTGGTCTCCGACTCCTCGGTCGAGGGTGCGGGCTCCTCCGTGGGGGTGCTCTCGGGGGTGGGCTCGGCCGTCGCGGCGGGGGCCTGGGTCTCCTCGGGCCCCTCGGCGGGCTCCTCCTCGGCGGGCTCGGCGGCGCCCTGCTCGACCGAGAACGGGATCACGCCCTCGATGGGGTGCCCGTCCGAGGACACCACGCGCCAGGTGACCGTGTACTCCCCGGCCGGCATGCCCTCGGTCAGCGGGACGGTCACCTCCTGGCCGTCGACCACGGGGTCGCCCGCGGCCCAGTCCTGCCCGACGCCCTCGACCGCGACGTCGTTGCCGAGCTCGAGGATCTCCGCCGAGTAGATGAGGACGATCTCCTCGGGCGGGGTCGAGAGGCTCTCCTCGGCGGCGGGGGTGCTGCCGGTCAGCTCGTCGTGGGCGTACGCGGCGGTCGGGGCGAGGAGCAGGGCGCTCAGCAGGCCCGCCGAGGCGGCGGTGCGCAGGGTCAGTCGTCGTGCGGTGGTCATGGGAGTCCTTCGTCCGGGGTGCGTCGTGGTCGGGGGCGTCTCAGGCGAGACGCGGGGGACCGCGACGGGCCACGGCGGTGGCGAGGTGGAGCAGGTGCCGGTGCTCCCGACCCTGCCCGACGACGGGGACGCCGGCGCTCCGAGGTGCGGCGACCGGCCGGTGCGTGAGCAGCTCACGGGCCG
>NZ_JALPKN010000162.1 GCF_023630195.1 Actinotalea sp. C106
CGCGGCGCCCGGGCCGCCCGCCAGGCCGGTGCCCTCGTGGCGCGTGGCGGTGAGCAGGACGGCGAGCCGGGAGCCGTCCGGACCCAGCACGTGGCAGCGGAAGCGCTCGACCGCGCCGTGCAGGTGCAGCTGGGCGCTCCAGACCGTCGCGTGCAGCACCCGGTCCCCCACGGGCAGCACCCGTGCCAGGGGGGTGCCGACCAGTGCCTGCGCGGTCCAGCCCGTCCAGTCGAGGAAGGTGCTGTTGGCGCGGACGACGACCCCGCCGTCGTCGAGCAGCAGGTAGCCGCAGGGCGCCCGGTCGAAGAGGTTTTCGTAGTCCATCGGCTCAGACCGTCACGCCGGTGTAGGCGAGGATCGCCGCAGCGGTCTCCTTCGGGGCGCTGACCTGCGGGATGTGTCCGCGAGCGGACAGGTGGACCAGGCTCGAGCCGGCGAGTCGCTCGTGCACGTAGCGGCCCACGTGCGGGGGCGCCAGGGCGTCGTCGGCGCACTGGACCACCAGGGCCGGGGTGGTGACGTCGGCGAGCAGGGCGCGCGCGTCGGTCAGGAAGGTCACGCGGGCGAACCGGCGTGCGATCCCGGGCTCCACCACCGAGAAGCTGGCCGCGAGCTCCTCGCTCAGCGCGGGCTGCTCGGCGTTGCCCATGAGCACCGGCGCCATGGCGGCCGACCACGCCAGGTAGTTGTCCTCGAGGGAGGCGAGCAGCTCGTCGACGTCCTCGCGGGAGAACCCGCCGTCGTACCCGTCCTCGGGATGGTCGACGTAGCTCGGGGAGGGGGCCAGGAGCACCAGGCGGGCGACGCGCTCCGGGGCGAGGACGGCGACCTGCATGGCCATCACGCCGGCGATCGAGTGCCCCACGAGGGTCACGTCCTGCAGCTCGAGCTCGGCGCAGACCTCGAGCACGTCGTGCACGTACCCGCTGACGGTGGAGTACTTGGCGGGGTCGTAGGCCGAGAGGTCCGACCGCCCTGCGCCCACGTGGTCCAGCAGGACGACGCGATGGTGCTCGGCCAGGATCGGGACCACGCGGGACCAGATGCCCTGGTCGCACCCGAACCCGTGCAGCAGGACGAGGACGGGCGCGCCGACGGGACCGTGCACATGCACGTTGTTCCGAGCCGAGGCCGCGCCTCGGGCCGGGTGCTGCACCGCCATGCTCCGCCTCTCCCCCACCGCTCTGACTGAGTCATCGTCATCTGCTGGCGTGACTTGAGTCGGGGGAGGTGATGTCGGGTCTTGGCAGGTCTTGTCACGCAAGATAGCGTGCCGCTCATGACATCGAGCGCGAGCAGCACGGAGTTCCGACGGGGCGTCATCGGGCCCTGCATCCTGGCCCTGCTGGCCACGGGCCCCCGGTACGGCCTGCAGATCGTCAAGGAGCTCGATGCCGTGGGGAACCTGCTCTCCAGCCAGGGAACCGTCTACCCGCTGCTCACCAGGCTCAGCGAGGCGGGACTGGTCTCGAGCCACTGGGACGTCGACGACGGACCCCGGCCTCGGCGCTACTACTCGCTGACCCCCGCGGGGCGCGAGCAGCTCGACACCTTCCGCGAGGACTGGGGTCGGTTCACCGGCGCCGTGGACCACGTCCTGGCCGCGGCTGCCACGACCAAGGAGCCCGTGTGATGGACCACCCCCTCGTCACCGACTACCTCCGCAGGCTCGAGCGGGCGTCCTCGGGCGTGCCGCGGGGCCGACGTCGCGCCCTCCTCGAGGACGTCGGCGAGCACCTCCGCGAGGTCGTCCCAACTGGGGCCTCGGACGAGCAGGCACGACGGGCGATCGAGGACTTCGGGGCGCCTGAGCACCTGGCGGACGAGGCGTTCGGGAGGCGCGAGCCGGACCCGCAGCGCGAGGACGGCGTGGGCGCCAAGCATCCCCTGGCACCGCGCGTGCTCAGCCTTGCCGCCACCGTCGCGCTCCTGGCCGGAGGCGTGCTGGCCACCCACGCCCTCACCCGCGCGAGCGACGACGAACCCGACGTGCACGCCGAGGGCGCCTCGACCGTCAACGCGTCGGACGGGGACGCGGGGACGGCGTCCTTCGTCACCGCCGAACCTCGAGGTGAGCCCCGCACCCAGGAGGGTCGCGCCTACGCCGAGTACCAGGTGGCCATCGCCGACCTGCCTCATCCCCTTCCCCCCGGAGCCGTCTACCCGGCCGGAGTGCCGGAGGGCCTCGACGGAGGCGTGCACGAGGACGCCGTGATGGAGGTGGGCGCTGGCGCGACGACGGCCCACTTCACGTGGTTGTGCGCGTGGGAGGTCGAGTACCTCACAGCCTTCTACGCCGACGACCACCCCCGCGTCCTGGTCGCGGAGGACATGCTGCGCGCCTTCCCCGACGTGGTTCCCCCCAGCTGGACCGATACAGCCACGGTCTGGGCCCCGATGGTCACGGGCCCCCTGGACTTCGCCGACCCCTCGGGGGTCGAGAAGGACGTGCGGGGCACGTGCATGCAGGCCGGGATCTACCCCGTCGAGGTGCGGCCGCCCGAGGACGAGGTCTGATCGGAGGGCTCGTCGAGCGCGGCCCAGGTACGCAGCAGCGGGACGAGCTCGACCGGCGGCATCTCCAGAGCAGGCAGCACCCTCCGCCGGCCTGCGTGGTGCACGACGGCGTGCTTGCTCGACGGGAGGCGACCCGGGACGTTGCCCTCGACGCCGGTCACCTCGGCCCTCAGGATCTCCACCGTGCGGAGGCCGAGAGGAACCAGGAGCCGGTCAGCACTCACGAGCATCGGGCGCCGTGCCGCCCAGAGCTGCACGACGCCCACGAGGGCCAGACCGGCTCCGCAGGCGAGGAGGGCCCACGCGGTCCCGGCCCTCCCGAGCCCCGTCGCCAGGGCGAGGACCTGGAGGGCGACCTGCGCCCCTCCTAGGGTGAGGAAGGCCCAGGCGAGCACGCGGGCGATGGGCGCCTGCCCGATCGCCCGAGCGGCGCCCACCGGGTTCGTCGCACCATCCATGACGCCTCCACGCTCACACCAACCGCTTGGACCCCGAGCGGATCACGCGGATCCACCGGTGATCGTAGCCATCGAGCTGGATCACGAGCCTGCCGTCGTCCTCGAGCTGGTAGGGCCTGTCCTCGAGCATGTCGACCAGACGGGTCGAGGAGTCGACGCCGTTGACCTGGAGGGTCACGGTGCGGCCGTCGGGGGCGAAGTTGTGCAGGCCGATGAGCTGGCGGTCGTCGAGGGTGAGCTGGTGGGCAATGACGCAGGGGTGCTCGGTCTCGAGGATCTCGAGCTCGCCCCAGCCGATCTCAGGGGACTTGCGGTATGCCGAGATCAGGCCGCGGACCATGTGCAGCAGCGAGGTCGTGTCGTGCATCTGGTCCGAGACGTTGACGTGCTCGGGGCCGAACCCGCCCTCGACCACGGGGAAGGGGAGGGCCTCGGGGTCGGCGTCGGAGAACCCGCCGTTCCTCTCCGCGCACCACTGCATCGGGGTGCGCACCGCGGAGCGGCGGGGCAAGGTCTCGTGCTCCCCCATGCCGATCTCCTCGCCGTAGTACAGGACCGGCGACCCGGGCAGGGAGAACATCAGGCTGTAGACCATGCTGATGCGGCGCGGGTCCCCGTCGAGCATCGGGGGCAGACGGCGGGTGATGCCCCGGCCGTGGATGCGCTGGTGCTCCTCGGGGGCGAAGGCCTCGAAGACCTCGTCGCGCTCCCCCTCGCTCAGCTGGTCGAGGGTGAGCTCGTCGTGGTTGCGGACGAAGTTGCCCCACTGGTTGGTCAGAGCCGTCGCGGGCCGCGAGCGCAGGGCCTCGACGAGCGGGGTCGCGTCCTGCCGGGCGAGGGCCAGGTAGAGCTGCTGGTTCCCGACGAAGTCGAACTGCATGGTCAGCTCGTCGCCGTCGTCGTTGCCGAAGAAGTCGACCTGGTCGGCGTAGGGCAGGTTCACCTCGCCGAGCATCACCCCCGAGCCGCTGCGCCGGCCCACGTACCCGCGCAGGGTGCGCAGGTACTCGTGCTCGCGCTGGCCCTCCTCGCTCTGGATGAGGAAGGGCACGGCGTCCACGCGGAAGCCGTCCACCCCCATCTGCAGCCAGAACCCGATGACTTTGGCGATCTCATCGCGCACGGCCGGGTTGGTCGTGTCGAGGTCCGGCTGGTGGCGGTAGAAGGAGTGCTCGTAGTACTTCCCCGCGACCTCGTCGTAGTGCCAGACGCCGTCCTCGACGTCGGGGAACATGTTGGCGCGCTGCTCGGCCGGGGGCTCGTCGCGCCAGTTGTAGAAGTCGCGGTACCGGCTCGTGGGGTCGCTGCGCGAGGCCTGGAACCAGGGGTGCTGGTCCGAGGTGTGGTTCACCACGAGGTCGACGATGAGCCGCATGCCGCGGTCCTTCGCGGTGCGCACCACCTCGACGAAGTCCCCGAGGTGCCCGTAGCGCGGGTCGACGCCGACGTAGTCGGAGATGTCGTACCCGTTGTCCTGCCGCGGGGAGGGGTACATGGGCGCGAGCCACAGGCAGGTGACCCCGAGGTCGGCCAGGTAGTCCAGGCGGTGAGCCAGCCCCTCCAGGTCACCGATGCCGTCGTCGTCCCAGTCCAGGAAGGTCTCGAGGTTGAGGTTGTAGAAGACGGCGGTCTTCCACCACAGGTCGCTGGTGTCGGTGACTCGCACGGGTGGGGGCTCCCCGGATCGGTGGCGTCGGTCCCCCATCGTCCACGCCTTCGGGCCTCACAGCACGTCGGGCACCCGGGCGACGGCCTCCGCGCGGCTCGCGACCCCGAGCTTGCGGTACACGCTGGACACCTGGGACTTCACGGTGTTGCGGCTCACGTAGAGGCTGCGGGCGATGTCCTCGAGGGTCGTCTCCTCGGCGAGGAGCGCGAGCACCACGCGTTCGCGCTCCGTGAGGCGCGCGTCGGTCCTCGGCGTCGGGCGGACCTCGGTCTGCGGCTGCGTGGGCATGGCTCTCCCCTGGGTGGTCGGTGGCGCGGTCAGGGCAGGTTCGGAGCGGACGGGTCGGTGGATGGGTGCGCATCCGCGAGGTCTCGGCGCTCACCCGACGGCGGAATGCCTCGCCGGGCGGCACCGTTCTGGTCGGTACCGCCATCGGACCGAGAGGGATCATGAGCCAGCGCACCATCGTCATCACGGGGGCCAGCGACGGGATCGGCGCCGCCGCCGCCCGCGACCTCGCCGCCGCCGGGGACCGCGTGGTCGTGGTCGGCCGGTCCCCCCAGAAGACCAGGGCCGTGGCGGAGCAGATCGACGCCCCCTTCCACCTGGCCGACTTCGCGGACCTCGAGCAGGTGCAGCGCCTGGCCGAGCAGTTGCGTGAGGCGTACCCGCAGATCGACGTCCTGGTGAACAACGCCGGCGGCATCATGGGCCCGCGCGCCCTGACCACGGATGGCCACGAGAAGACCCTGCAGGTCAACCACCTCGCGCCGTTCCTGCTGACGCACCTGCTGATGGACGTGCTGACCACCTCCTCGGCGACGGTGATCAACACCTCGAGCGTCGCAGCTCGCCTGTTCGGCCGCATCGACGTGGCTGACCTGCACAACGAGCGCGGCTACTCCCCCAACAAGGCCTACGGGGACGGCAAGCTCGCCAACATCCTGTTCACCAAGGAGCTGCAGCGTCGTCACGGGGCCGAGGGCATCTCCACGGCGGCCTTCCACCCCGGCACCGTCGCCACGAACTTCGCCGCCGACTCGACCAGCATCATGCGCTGGGTCTACCGCACGCCGCTGCGCCACCTGGTCCTCACGAGCCCCGAGGCCGGGGCCGACACCCTGCTCTGGCTGGCCCGGGGCGCCCCGGGCACGGACTGGGTGCCGGGCGAGTACTACGAGAAGCGCCGCCCCACCCGGACCAACCCGCAGGCCGACGACGGCGCCCTCGCGGCAGCCCTGTGGGAGGAGAGCGCGCGGCTCGTGGGGCTCACCCCGCAGACCAGCTCGGGCTGACGGCGCGCGGCTGTCGCCGCTGACCCTGCTGGCCATCCACACCTGCGCACATCATGATGCGTGCATGCCTAGTTCACCGCAGGTCGACCGGCTCGTCGAGCGCTACGCCGGGGTCGGCGAGCTGTTCGGGGTGCTGGCCTCGCCCATCCGGGTGGCGATCATCGAGCAGCTCAGCCACGGAGAGCGGCGGGTCAGCGAGCTGGTCGAGACTCTCGAGGTCTCCCAGCCCCTGGTCTCCCAGCACCTGCGCGTGCTGCGTACCTCGCACCTGGTCGTGGGGGTGCGGCGTGGCCGCGAGGTCGCCTACTCGCTGACCGACGAGCACGTGGCCCACATCGTGCGCGACGCCCTGGCCCACGCGAACGAGCACAGCAACCCGGTGTTGCATGCGCACGTGCGCATGCAATGATGGGCGCCATGACGACACTCGAGCACGAGACGCACACCGAGCACACCCACCAGCACGGCACCGACTGCGGGCACGCCGCCGTCCAGCACGAGGGCCACACGGACTTCCTGCACGACGGGCACGCCCACCACGAGCACGAGGGCCACTACGACGAGCACCCCGTCGCCGGGCACGTCGAGGCTGAGGGCCACGACCACGAGCACGGCGAGTCCTGCGGGCACGAGGCAGTCGAGCACGACGGCCACAAGGACTACCTGCACGGCGAGCACCGCCACGCCTCCCACGAGGGCCACTACGACGAGCACTGACCCCGTCGCTCGTCACCCGCTCAGCCCTGGGCCGCCCCCGCGGTAGGGGACGGACGCGGTACTGTCCCGGCGGCCGTCCTCCTGACGGCCACGAACCAGGGAGCGCGCGTGGAGAACACCTCAGGGGCAGAGTTCGCGGTCATCGGGGTGGTGCTCTACCTCCTCTTCATGCTCGCGATCATCGCCTTCGGCATCTACTGCTACATGCGGGTGGCGGGCAAGGCAGGGTTCCCGAGCTGGTACGGGATCCTCGCCCTGGTGCCCATCGCGAACATCGTGGTGCTCATCATGTTCGTGTTCACCGAGTGGCCGATCGAGCGCGAGAACAAGGCGATGCTCGCAGCCTTGCAGGACGACCCGCCGCCCGTCGGCTACGTGGGCGGCCCGGGGCAGACCCCCGGGTACGGCCCTGCTCCCGGGTACGGCCAGCAGGCCCCCGGCCCCTACGGGCAGCCGCAGGGGTACCCGGGCTACGGTCCGCAGGGTGGTCAGCAGCCGCCCGCCCCGGGCTACGGGCCGCAGCAGCCCCCGCCGCCCCAAGTCGGAGGCC
>NZ_JALPKN010000163.1 GCF_023630195.1 Actinotalea sp. C106
TTGACCGCAGGTCCCAGCACGACGGGGCCGGGCCCGAAGCGCCCCAGCAGCGAGGCTGCCGCGGCGCGCAGGTCTCCGTCCCCGCCGAGCACGACGACGAGGCGCTCGCCCTGGATCCCGACCAGGGCGTCGTCCGCGGCACGACGGGTCGCCCGGCGCAGCTCGGCCGCGCGGACCTCGTCGAGGGGTGAGGAGGTGGTGCCCACCATGACGATGGCGCTGCCGTGGCCGCTCCACCCGAGGGCTGCGACGCGGGAGCGCAGGGCGTCGTCGGCATCCCCACGGACCAGGGCGTCCACCACGAGGGCCTCGAGGCGTGCGTCCCACGCCCCCCGCACCTCGGCGGCCCGGGCGTAGACCTCGGCCGCGGAGAAGGCCACCTCGCGGGAGTAGCGCAGGACCGCCTCGCGCAGGTCGCGTTCGCCGCCCGGGGCTGCGAGGCGGTCGCTGTGGTCCTCGACCACCTCGACGATGAGACGGACGAGCTGCAGGGTGTGCTGGAGCGAGATCGAGCGGGTCAGCTCCGGGGGGGCCGCGGCGAAGATGTCGCTGGCCCCGTGCGGTGGGGTGCTCGGGTCCGAGAACCACGAGATGAAGCTCGAGATGCCGGCCTGGACGACCAGGCCCACCCAGGAGCGGTCCTCGGCCGGGAGCGCGCGGTACCAGGGCAGGGTCTCGTCGAGCTTGCGCAGGGCGGCCGCCGAGAGGAGGCCGCTGCCGTCGTGGAGACGGCGCAGCGTGTGCGCCTGGTCGCGCGAGGCCGTCCCTGACATGGCAGCGAGCATAGGGCCCGCGGGGTGCTCGGGGTGCCGCCCAGTTGTAGGGAGGGCACAACAGGCGCGGGAGTGCGATGCCCCAGACCAGGAGGACCGGGGTGTCGGTCGACCGGTGCTCAGGGGCGAGTGCGGCTATCGTCGGGTCATGGCATTGCTCCCACGGCTCCGTCGCCTCATCCGCCGACCGGTGTCGGCATCGCGGGTCGGCGTCCGACGCCCGACCTCCGTCCGACGCCGCGACACCGTCCACGAGGACGCCGTCCGCGCGATGCTGGGGGAGGACCCGAACGACGTCCGTGCCTTCCAGGCCCTCGCCGAGATCGTGCGTCGGCGCGCGGCCGAGGTCGGGCCTGACGGCGACCCGCTGACCGCCCCGCAGGACGAGGTCGAGAAGCAGCGCGCGGCGGACCTCGCGGTCTGGGCCCTCGCCGAGGAGCTCGCCGGTCACCCGCGCGCCTGGTACCCCCTGGTCGAGCTGGCGCGGCTGTCGATCCACGACGACCACGAGGGGGCGATCCGACGGCTGGCCACGGCCGCCGAGCGTGACACCACGGGCCACGCCCTGGCCGAAGGCCTCCTCGTCCTGCGCGAGGCCGGTGCGTCGGTCGACGCCCTCGGGCTCGGCGTGGGGCACTGGCGGGTGCGCGAGCAGACCCCCGAGATCGCTCGGCACCTGGTGCTCGCCGCGATCGAGGCCGATCGCCCGCTCGAGGCCAAGCAGCACCTGCAGGCCCTGGACCTCTACCCCGACCAGCGCGAGGTCGCGGACCTGAAGGCCGAGCTCGCCCAGACGGTGGCCGAGGCCGAGCAGCACCTCACGGGCACCTGATCCCGCTCGACCGTCGCGGGCGCTGACCCCGCAGTCATGACGAAGCCCGGTGCACCCTCAGGTGCACCGGGCTTCGTCATGCGTGTCGCGCGCGGGCCCAGGGCCGGACGGGAGGCGATCCCCGTCCGGCCCGAGGGGTCAGGCGTCGCCGCCGGCGACCCCCGAGGAGCCTGCACGCACGTCGTGGATGCGGTACTTCTCGATGGCCTGCGCCGGGGCGTCGGCCGGGACCTCGCCACGTCGCGCGAGGAGCTGGAGCACCTTCACCACGGTCGACGGCCCGTCGATCTTGAAGTGACGGCGTGCGGCCTGGCGTGTGTCCGAGAAGCCGAAGCCGTCGGCGCCCAGGGTCGCGTACTCGCCCGGGACCCACTGGCGCACCTGGTCGGGCACGAGGTGGTCGAAGTCGGTCGTCGCGACGAAGGGTCCCTGCGCGTCGGCCAGCTTCTCGGTGAGGTACGCGGTGCGCGGCTCCTCGGCCGGGTGCAGGAAGTTGTGCTCCTCGGCGGCGATGCCGTCGCGGCGCAGCTCGTTCCAGCTCGTGACGGACCAGACGTCGGCCCGCACGCCCCAGTCCTCGGCGAGCAGCTCTGCGGCCTCCAGGCCCCACGGCACCCCGACGCCCGAGGCGAGGATCTGAGCCCGCGGGCCCTCGCCCTCGGTGGTGTGCACCCGGTGGATGCCCCGAAGGATGCCGTCGACGTCGACGTCCTCAGGCTCGGCCGGCTGCGTCATCGGCTCGTTGTAGACCGTCATGTAGTACATGACGTTCTGGTCGCGGGAGTCCTCGCCGTACATGCGCTGCAGACCGTCGCGCACGATGTGGCGGATCTCGTACCCGTAGGCCGGGTCGTAGTGGATCACGGCGGGGTTGGTCGCGGCGAGGATCGGCGAGTGCCCGTCGGCGTGCTGCAGGCCCTCACCGGTGAGCGTGGTGCGGCCGGCGGTGGCGCCGATGATGAACCCGCGGGTCATCTGGTCGCCCGCGGCCCAGAACTGGTCCCCGGTCCGCTGGAAGCCGAACATCGAGTAGAAGATGTAGACCGGCACCAGGGCCTCACCCTGGGTCGCGTAGGAGGTGCCGACCGCCTGGAAGGCCGCGGCCGAGCCGGCTTCGTTGATGCCCGTGTGCAGGATCTGCCCGCTCTCGGACTCCTTGTAGGAGAGCATCAGCTCACGGTCCACGGCCAGGTAGTTCTGCCCCTGGGTGTTGAAGATCTTCGCGCTCGGGAAGATCGAGTCCAGGCCGAAGGTGCGGGCCTCGTCGGGGATGATCGGCACGATGCGGTGGCCGAACTCCTTGTCCTTCATGAGGTCCTTGAGGAGCCGGACGAAGGCCATGGTCGTGGCGACCTGCTGCTGCCCCGAGCCCTTGGCGAGGACCTCGTAGGACTTCTCGGGCGGCAGGGTGACCGGGGTGTACCGGCTGCGCCGCTCGGGGACGAACCCGCCGAGGGCCTTGCGGCGCTCGTTCATGTACTGGATCTCGGGGGAGTCCTCGCCCGGGTGGTAGTACGGCGGGGCGTAGGGGTCGGCCTCGAGCTGCTCGTCCGTCAGCGGGATGCGCAGCGAGTCACGCAGCGTCTTGAGGTCGTCGGCCTTGAGCTTCTTCATCTGGTGCGTCGAGTTGCGCCCGGCGAAGTTGCTGCCCAGGCCGTAGCCCTTGATGGTGTGCGCGAGGACGACCGTCGGCTGGCCCGTGTGGGCCTGCGCGGCCGCGTAGGCGGCGTAGATCTTGCGGTAGTCGTGGCCACCGCGCTTGAGGGCCCAGATCTCGTCGTCGGTCATCTTCTCGACGAGCTGCTTGGTGCGCGGGTCCCGACCGAAGAAGTGCTCGCGGATGAAGGCGCCGTCCTCGGCACGGTAGGTCTGGAAGTCGCCGTCGGGCGTGGTGTTCATCAGGTTCACCAGCGCGCGGTCCTTGTCGGCGTTGAGCAGGGAGTCCCACTCGCGGCCCCACACGACCTTGATGACGTTCCAGCCGGCCCCGCGGAAGAAGGCCTCGAGCTCCTGGATGATCTTGCCGTTGCCGCGGACGGGGCCGTCGAGGCGCTGCAGGTTGCAGTTGACGACGAACGTCAGGTTGTCGAGCCCCTGCTGGGCGGCCTGCTGCAGCATGCCGCGGCTCTCGGGCTCGTCCATCTCGCCGTCACCGAGGAAGGCCCAGACGTTCTGCTCGGCGGTGTCCTTGATGCCACGGTTGTGCGTGTACTTGTTGACCCACGCCTGGTAGATCGCCGACGCGGGACCCAGGCCCATCGAGACGGTCGGGAACTCCCAGAAGTCCGGCATGAGGCGCGGGTGGGGGTACGAGGACAGCCCGCCGCTCTCGGCCGAGACCTCCTGGCGGAAGCCGTCGAGCTGCTCGGCGCTCATCCGGCCCTCGAGGAAGGCACGGGCGTAGACGCCGGGGGCCGCGTGGCCCTGGAAGTAGATCTGGTCGCCGCCGCCCGGGTGGTCCTTGCCGCGGAAGAAGTGGTTGAGGCCCACCTCGTACAGGGTCGCGACCGAGGCGTAGGAGGAGATGTGACCGCCCACGCTGATCTCAGGACGCTGGGCGCGGGTCACCATGACCGCCGCGTTCCACCGCAGCCAGCTGCGGTACCGGCGCTCGACGACCTCGTCACCGGGGAAGTAGGGCTCCTCGTGCACGCCGATGGTGTTGACGTACGGCGTGTTGATCGAGGTCGGGACGGCGACGTTGCGCTCCCGTGCCCTCTTGAGCAGGTTGAGCAGGACGTACCGGGCCCGGGGCCCACCACGCTCGTCCACCAGGCCGTCGAAGGACTCGATCCATTCGCCGGTCTCGTCCGGATCGATGTCCGGGACCTGGCTGAGCAGACCGTTGATCAGCGGGCCCGTCGTGTCACGTGCAGCCACCAGCAACCTCACCTCGTCGTCCGCACCGGCGCCGGGTCCGGTCGGACGCCGTCGGCCCGGTGCTCGGGTCGGCCCGCGGCCTCCGGGCGTGCGTAGCACCGGTGGTTCGCGGTCGTCCGACCATTCTCTGCCGTCCGACGGGGGAAAGTCACACCGGAGGCCCGGTTGATCCGGGAAATGGGACGTGACGTCCGCGACACCCGTCCCGCATGTGGCGCTTGCCACACGCGTGCGGGATGCTGTGGGCTACCGTGTGGCAGCCGCGGTCCGCCCAGCACCTGGTGCGGGCACGGCGGCACGAGACGACGGACGAAGGGAACGGCACACCAGTGGGATCGACCGCGGAGCCTGCGGGCGGCCAGAGCGGAGCGGGCGCAGCCCGACTCAACCTGTCGTCCGGCCAGGTGGTCCAGGAGTTCGGCTACGACGACGACGTGGATCAGGACCTGCGCCTCGGGATCGAGGAGATCACCGGGTCCGAGATGGTCGACGAGGACTACGACGACGTCACCGACGTCGTGGTGATCTGGTGGCGTGAGGACGACGGCGACCTCACCGATGCCCTCGTCGACGCCCGGACCGTCCTGGAGGAGGGGGGCTCGATCTGGCTCCTCACGCTCAAGCCCGGGCGTGCAGGCACCGTCGGGCACAGCGACATCGAGGAGGCCGCGACCACCGCGGGCCTGCACGCGACCAGCACCCTGACCATCGCCGCGGACTGGTCGGCCACGCGCCTGGGCACCCGCGGCCGCGGGCGCTGAGTCCCGAAGCCGCGTCGTCGATGGCGTCCGTCACGGCTCTGCGCCCGGGGGACGTCGCCCCTGACGTCGAGCTGCCGGACACGCACGGCACACCGCTGCGCCTCGCCGGGCTGCGCGGGACACCTGTCGCTGTCGTGTTCTTCCCGTTCGCCTTCTCGGGGATCTGCACCCAGGAGCTGTGCGAGCTGCGGGACAACCTCGAGGACTTCGAGCAGGCAGAGGTGCGGCTGCTCGCTGTCTCCTGCGACCCCATGTTCACGCTGCGAGCCTGGTCCGAGCAGCAGGGCTTCACCTTCGACCTGCTCTCGGACTTCTGGCCGCACGGCGAGGCGGCCCGTGCCTTCGGGATCTTCGACGCGGATCGAGGGCTTGCTCGCCGCGGCTCGTTCCTCATCGACGCCGACGGGATCGTCCGCTGGAGCGTCGTCAACCCGGCGGGGCGCGCCCGCGAGGTGGGCGCCTACCGGGCGGCCCTCGCCGCACTCGCATGAGCCGTAGGCGGCTCGTCGAGATCGAGCCGGGATCGGTCTTCGCCGTGCCGCTCTTCCTGGCCGACGAGCCGATCACGAAGCGGTTCGTCCCGACGACCTTCGCCGGACGCAGCTCCGAGTTCGGCTTCAGCAGGGTGATCGTCGACCTCGGCGGCGCGGGGTTCCTCGTCGAGGTCTTCGACCTGGTGGGCGAGCTGGCCACCGACCTCGCTGCGGTGACCGCGGCACCGAGGCTCTTCGACCCCGTGGCCCTCTCCGGGCTCGGGATCTACAAGAGGCGCTGGCCGTTGCTGGGAGTGTCTCCCGAGTACGACGCCGAGAGGGACTCGCGCCTCTCCGAGGTGCGCCTCGTCCTGGGCGCCGACGACGACCTGCGGCTCTGGCACGGCGGTTCCGGGGTGGGCGCGCCCATCAGCGCCACCGCGGCGGCGGAGCACGAGCCGTGGACCATCTGGAACGAGGCCCGGCTCGAGGCGCGCACCCGCGCAGCCCTGACCCACCGGTAGGCTGTGCGATCGTCGTCGGGCCTGTAGCTCAGTTGGTCAGAGCGCCGCGTTTACACCGCGGAGGTCGTCGGTTCGAGACCGGCCGGGCCCACCCGCACCTCCCCGCTGCATCGCGGCTCGCTCCTGGGGCCCCGGGGTGGTCGACGCTCCCGGTAGCGTCGACCACGTGACTGAGCACCTGACCCTCGCCGACGTCGTCGCGATCCTCGAACGCCGCTACCCTCCCGGCACGGCGGAGTCCTGGGACGCCGTCGGGACCGTGTGCGGTGACCCCGACCAGCCGGTGACCAAGGTGCTGCTCGCGGTCGACCCGACCGCCGAGGTGGTCGACGAGGCGATCGCCTGGGGGGCCGACCTGCTCCTGACCCACCACCCGCTGCTGCTCCGTCCCGTCCACTCGGTCGCCGCGACGACCTTCAAGGGACGGCTGGTGCACCGCCTGATCCAGGCCGGGTGCGCGCTGCACGTCGCGCACACCAACGCGGACTCCGCCCCGGGCGGGGTCGCCGAGGCCCTGGCACTGGCCGTCGGGCTGGTGGACCTCGAGCCCCTCGTCCCGGTCCCGGGCGCGCCGGTCGACAAGCACGTGGTGCTGGTGCCCGCCGAGCACGCCGAGGCCCTCGTGGACGCCCTGGCCGAGGCCGGGGCCGGTGCCCTCGGGCAGTACAGCCGGTGCGCCTGGACGACGACGGGCTCGGGGACCTTCGTGCCCGGTCCCGGCGCGGAGCCGGCGATCGGCGCCGTCGGGGTCCGGGCGCAGGTCACCGAGACCCGCGTGGAGATGATCGCCCCGCGTCGGCTGCGCACCGCTGTCCTCGCCGCGCTCCGTGCGGCCCACCCCTACG
>NZ_JALPKN010000164.1 GCF_023630195.1 Actinotalea sp. C106
AGCGCGCAGGCCCGCGCCCACGCCGCCGGGACCACCGCCCCCACCGAGGTGCCCGCCCGGCCGCGGGTGGTGGCCCTGGCCGGGTCGGTGATGGTCGTGACCCAGCTCGTGATGGTCGCGATCATGACGATGACCCCGATCCACATGCAGGCCCACGGGCACGACGTCGGGGCGACCGGGCTGGTCATCGCGATCCACGTGGGCGCGATGTACCTGCCGTCACCGCTCGCGGGGTGGCTGGTGGACCGGGTGGGGTCTCGGGTGGTCGCGGGGCTCGCCGGGGTCACCCTGCTGGCCTCGGGGCTGGTCGCGGCGCTCACCCCGGTGCGCTCCCTGGTGGGACTCGCGGCCGCCCTGGCGCTGCTGGGCCTCGGGTGGAGCCTGGGGCTGGTGAGCGGCACGGCGATGCTCGCGGACGAGCTGCCGCTCTCGACCCGCGCCCGCACCCAGGGGTCGGTGGACCTCACCATCGCGATCGCCGGCGCAGGGGCGGGGATGGCCTCGGGGTTCGTCGTCGCGTCGACGAGCTTCGCGACGCTGTCCCTCGCGGGTGGGGCCCTGGCGCTGCTGCTGGTCCCCGTGGTCGCCTGGTCGGCGCGCCGTCCCTAGCCCGCGACGCCCCGAGCGCGCAGCCACGCCAGGACCGTGCCCAGGTAGGTGGTGCGGGCCGGCTCGGCCGACAGGCTCAGGTCGTGGATCCCGCCCTGGACCGGGACGACGACGACGTCCTCACCCAGGCGAGGCGCGAGGCGCCACATGTGCTGCACGTCGAGCACGGTCTCCTGGCTGTCCAGGTGCGGGTTGTCCAGCCGGTTGGGTCCGTTCTCCGCCGCGGTGCAGACCAGGACCGGCACACCCAGCCCCAGGCCGCGGGCGATGCGCGCCTGCCCACGTCGGACCGCGAGCAACCAGTCGGCACGCACCGGGAAGCCCCCCGGCGGCTTGAGCTCGAGGTCGTACGCCCAGCGGCCCCCGTGCGCGACGTGCAGGTGCTGCGAGTACGCCGAGACCGAGCCGTCCCCGACCACGCGCTGCGGGGTGAGCCGACCGGCCACCTCGAGGGAGAGAGTGGTGCGCAGGCGGTTCCAGCGGTCGCCGTTGAGGTCGAGCCACGGGCTGTTGAGCACGAGGGCGTCAGGCCCAGCGGCACCATGACGTGCCGCTGCCCACAGGCTCGCCACCAGGCCACCCGTCGAGTGCCCCACCACCACGACCTGCCGGTGCCCCAGGGCGCGGATCGCCGAGGTCGCGGCGTCGAGGTCGGCGTCGTACTCGCTCAGGTCGGTCGTGTGGTGCGGGAGCTGGTCGGGCCGGCGGGACCGCCCGCAGCGGCGCAGGTCCAGGCCGTAGAAGGCCAGGCCCTGCTCTGCGCACCACGCGGCCACGTGGTCCTGGAAGACGTAGTCGTTGTAGCCGTGCACGTGCAGCAGGGCGGGGGCCGCCGGGTCCGTCGCGACCCGTGCCGGGCGCACCAGGGTGGCCGTGACCGGGCCGCCCGCGTCGTGGCCCACGGGCAGCGGCAGGCTCTCCCACCCGGTGACGACGGCGTCCTCCTGCCAGCCGCCGACCAGGTCCTCGACGTGCGGGGTGGTCACCGGGCGCCGTCCGCGGCCTCGTCCGTCGCCGCGTCCCCGACCGCGTCGAGGTCCTGCGCCGCGACGCGCTCGACCCGCACCGGCAGCAGGAGGGCCAGCCCGAGAGCCAGCACCACCATGATCCCGAGCACCCCCCAGTGCTGGGCCCCGGCGATCGCGATCGAGGTCGAGAAGGCCAGGGGGGCCAGGAAGCTCGCCGCGCGGCCGGTGGTCGCGTAGAGCCCGAACATCTCCCCCTCCCGCCCCGGGGGCACCACGCGGGCCAGCAGGGACCGGCTCGCGGACTGCGCGGGCCCGACGAACACGCACAGCAGCAGACCGAAGACCCAGAAGGCCGTCTGGCCCTCGTCATGCAGGAGGAAGACCGCCGTGCCGGCCACGAGCAGGCCGATCAGGCTCGCGACGATGATGGCCTTGGGGCCCACACGGTCGTCCAGGAACCCGCAGCCGATCGTCGCCACCCCCGCGACCACGTTCGCCGCGATCGCGAAGATGACGACCTCCCCGGCGCTGAACCCGAAGGTCACCGAGGCGATCACCGCCCCGAAGGTGAAGACCCCGGCCAGGCCGTCCCGGTAGACGGCGCTCGCGACGAGGAAGGCCAGCAGCGACCGTCCGTGGCGCCACAGCCCGCGCAGGTCACGACCGAGGATCCGGTACGACTCGAGCACCCCCGTCCGTGGGCCCGCAGGACCGGTCCGCGGCGCCTCGGGGACCACCACGAGCACGGGGATCGCGAAGAGCCCGAACCACAGGGCCGCGACCAGCACCGAGATGCGGATGTCCATCCCGTCCTCACCGGTGACCCCGAACCAGCCGACCTCGGGGTTGATGAAGCCGACGAACAGGATGAGCAGCAGGGCGATGCCGCCGAGGTATCCCGCCCCCCAGCCGATCCCGCTGATCCGGCCCATCGCCTCGCGCGAGGAGATCTGCCGCAGCATCGCGTTGTAGTTGACGTTGGCCAGCTCGAAGGCGATGTTGCCCAGCCCCAGCAAGGTGATGCCGAGCAGCAGGTTGAAGGTCAGGGAGTCCGTGTCCGGCCGCACCAGGACCATCGCCGCGCTCAGCGCCACCGTGATGGCGGTGTGGATGCCCAGCCAGAGCTTGCGGCGTCCGGCCCCGTCGGCACGGGCACCGAGCACGGGGGCCACGACGGCGATGACCAGGCCCGCGAGCGCGAGCCCCCAGCCGAGCCAGGTCGAGTGCTGGGCGAGGGCCGCGTCCAGCTGCACGGTCGCGGGACCGCCCGCCGCGCCCTCGGCCGCCGCGGCAGCCACGACGGAGGGGGTGACGAAGTCGCTGCTGGTGATCCAGCGGGTGAAGACGAAGGTCGTGATGACGGCGTTGAACGCGGCCGACCCCCAGTCCCACAGCGCCCAGGCACCCACCTGACCTCGGTGGATCCGGGGGGCGCTCGGTGCTTCCGTGGTCGCGGTCACGCGGGAAGCGTACGGCGGCCGGGTCCCGCCTCAGCGCGCTGACGGGACCGGCGGCAGGGATGGTCAGGCACTGTTCACCCCGGCGACACCCTCACCGGCGGGGCAGCGGGCGCCGGTGCGCCGCGGTCAGGGCGCCCGACGGACCGCGACGACGGTGAGGTCGTCGGGCAGCTCTCCGCCCAGCGCGGCCACCGCGAGGATCCCGTCCACCGCGTCCTGCGCGGTGGCGGCGCCGCGCAGCACCGCGTCGAGCCGGCCCAGGTCCTCGATCGAGCCGCCCATGGCGTCGAGCACCCCGTCGCTGAAGGTGACCAGCAGCGCGCCGGGCTCGAGGTGGTCGACCGCCACCTGGCGGGGCTCGTCGAGGCTGATCCCCAGGGGCAGGCCCGTCGAGGTCAGGCGGCGCACCCCGCCGTCGGCCGTGCGCACCAGGGTCAGACCATGACCCGCGTCGGCGTAGCTGAGCACCCCGGTCGACAGGTCGATCGCCAGGTGCATCGCCGTGACGAAGGCCCCCGCCTGGGCGAGGTCCTCGTGCAGGGCGCGCTCGGCGGTGGCCAGGGAGGCGGCGACGTCGCCGGTGCCCGCCACCCCGCGGATCGCCGTGCGGCAGGCGGCCGCGAGGATCGCTGCACCCATGCCCTTGCCCATGACGTCGGCCAGGGTGACCACCAGGCCGTCCGTGGTGACCCGCCAGTCATAGAAGTCCCCGCCGACGGTGCGGGCGGGCACGAACCCCGAGGCGACGTCGTACCCCGGGACCACCGGGGCGTGGGCCGGGAGCAGGCTGGCCTGGACGTAGGCGGCCCGCTCGAGCTCCTCGCGCTCGAGGGTGACGTCCCGCATGACGGTGACCGCCCCGCGCTGGCTGGGCAGGACGGTCGAGCTGAACCGCAGCACCCGGGCGAGGTCCTCCCCCGAGTGCTGGACGAGCAGGTCCGTCTCCCGCACCAGGTCCCCCGCGAGGGCCAGCCGCGAGGGCAGGAGACCCTCGTCCAGGACGGTGCCGTCGAGCTGGCGCAGCCCGTAGAACCCGCTCGACCCCACCCTGTCGGCCGGGTCACGGCCCGCGCCGAGCAGACGCCGGGCCGCGGGGTTGCGCAGCAGGGTCTCGCCCTCGGCGTCGACCACGCTGACGCCTTCGCTCATGGTGTCGACGATGGTCAGCAGGAGGACGGCCTGGGACTCGGCGTCCCGTCGGGCCGTGTTGAGGTCCGCGACCAGGCGGTTGCGCTCGTCCCGGGCCAGGGCCAGGGCCAGCCCGATGACCGCGACCATCGCGACGTAGGCCTGGGCGACCACGACCTGGGTGATCCGGTCGCCGATCGTGGCGAAGGGGCCCATGCCGAAGATCGTGAAGGCGATGGCGGTGACCCCCATGGCCGTGTCGTGCAGGACGACGAAGCGGGTCCGCAGCCGGGCGCCGGCCCAGATGGTCAGGATGATGAGGGGGAAGGCGAGGGGCAGGTCCTGCAGGACCACGAACCACACCGCGTACATGACGGGGGCGAGGACGATGGCGGCGAGGTACTCCCCCGTCCCCGCGGCGGTCACGTGCCGGTCCTGCCAGCGGACCCGGACCCGGGAGCGTCGTCGCTCCTCGATCCACGAGCCGACGACGAGGCCGAGCGGGACGATCACCAGGATGCTCACGGTGTTGCGCATGAACCACAGCAGCGCGACCGACCAGGACCACGTGCCCCCGTCCAGGATCGTGGCCCCGGCGGCCGGCAGCACCGAGACCAGCGAGCTGGCCCCCGTCGCGGCCAGGAACAGCCAGAGCTCGTCGACCTTGCGCAGCATCACCCGGCCGCCACCGGCCCACACCCGGGGGCACCAGCGACGCACGAGCCAGCAGAACACCCCGACCTGGGCCAGGGTCGCGACGACGAGCACCAGGGCCTGGGCGTGGTTGGAGCCGGTCATCTCGAGGACCAGCGCGGTGGAGCAGGTCAGGACCAGGGCGTCGATCCACCAGCGCTGGGCCGCGGCACGCACGACGAACCACAGGGCGGCGATGCCGGCGGCGGGGGTCGCGAGGCTCACGCCGCTGGTCCCGATGACGAGGGCCTCGCGGCCCACCGAGACGGCGATCACGTACGCCAGGGCGAAGACGGCGGTCAGACCGAACGCGCGTCGTCGTGCCATAGGGGGTGCACCAGCTCCTGCCGGCTGGGTGCCGTGCCTCCTGCTCGAACCCAGGGACTCGGGTCCGTGGCGCACCGTCGCGTCCTGCGACGGCTCAGCTCCACGGACCGGATACCACTACCTATCGGCACGCTACGCCCCGAGGTGAAGGCTTTGCCCCGACTAGGCTGACGGCAGTGCATCCCCCCGTGGGCGAGCAGAGGCGGTCGAGACAGCATGGTCGAGACGTATCCGGCAGAGCCGGTCGTGACGCGCGACGAGCACCGGTCGCGGTACATCCTGCGGCTGGGCGAGGAGGCCGCCGGCTACGCGCAGTTCCGTGAGGAGGACGGCCGGGCGGTGTTCTTCCACACCGAGGTCCGCCACGCCTTCGACGGGCACGGGCTCGGCACCACCCTGGTGCGCAAGGCCCTCGAGGACGTTCGCGGGCGCGGGCTGCGGATCGTGCCGCAGTGCCCGTTCGTCGCGGCCTACCTGCGCCGGCACCACGAGTTCGACGACCTGGTCGACCCCGCCTGAGGCCTCACCGGCGGCGTCCGAGGACGCGGAGCTGCCGAGGTCCCCGGCGCGTCACCGGGACGTCACCCACCCGCCGCGTGTCGGTCAGCCCTGCGTCCCCGCCGCTGCCTACCGTGGTGCCTGAAGGCCCCTCGGAGTAAGCGTCCGAGGGGCCTTGACTCGTCCAGGGTGGCGGTGGCTCGGGTCTCGGCCGGTTACCCACAGGACCGTCCACAGGTTGGGGGCGCACGTACCCCGTCATCCCCAGCCCTGTGGATCAACGCTGTGGACGACGCGCCGTCGTCCGCCCCGCCCCGCCCGCTCCCCGGGGCCCGATCCTTCACAAGTGCTGACCCGCGGTCGAAGTCACTGTGACAGGGGGCCGTCGTCGCGCTCCCCGGCCGTCACCGTCCCGCTGGAGCACCCCATGCTGCCCCCGACCCGCCCCTGGCTCGTCCGCGCCGTCCTGACCCTCCTCGTCACGACGGCCGTCGGCGTCTCGACCAGTGCGGCCGTCCTCGTCCCGCTGCCGACCGACAGCCAGGCCACCGTGCTCACCGACCGCCTGCTCAGCGGGCAGACCCTCGGCCCCGGCGAGCACCGCGACATCGGCACCCACCGCCTCGTCGTCCACCTCGACGGCGACGTCCAGCTCCTCGAGGGGGCCACGACGCGGTGGAGCACGGGCACGGCAGGTCACGCCGGTGCGCGGCTCGTGATGCAGGAGCACGGAGCCCTCGAGGTGCTCTCCACCGAGGACGTCGTGCTGTGGTCCACCCGGGTCAGCTCCCCCGGTGCCCGGCTGGTGGTCAAGCCCGACGGGTACCTCTACGGCATCTCCGTCGCGCACACCGTCATCTGGTCCACCCAGGCCAAGCACACCGTCGGGGAGGTCGCGCCGACCGACCGCATCCCCTCGGGCGGGATGCTCGTCTCCGGCGGGGCGATCAGCACCGCCGACGGCTCGCACGAGCTCCGCATGCAGCCCGACGGCGACCTCGTCCTCTGGGCCGGAGAACGCGCCCTGTGGCGCTCGGGCACCCGCGACAACCCCGGGGCCGCCGTGCACCTCGAGACCACCGGCGAGCTGCGGGTCGTGGCCCCCGGCGGCGTCACCCTCTGGTCGAACGACGTGAGCTCCGCCGGGGCACGCCTGGTCATCAAGGCCGACGGCCGCATCTACGAGATCGACCGGTCGGGGGCCTCGGTCTGGTCGACCACGACCGGTGGGGGCACCACCACGCCGGTGGTCGTGCCGGGCACCGACCCCGCCCCCACGCCAGCGCCGACCCCGACGCCGAGCCCCTCGCCCTCGCCGGGGGCCGGCGCCGGTACCGGTGAGGTGCCGATCGCGGTCAACCCC
>NZ_JALPKN010000165.1 GCF_023630195.1 Actinotalea sp. C106
GGGCCACCCGGCCCAGCAGGGCCGACGCGGGCTCGGCGTCCAGGGCGGTGGCGATGTACCAGGCGACCCCGGTGCCGCGCTCGTTGCGGGTCACCGCGGGGACGCCGGGCAGCGGACCGTCGGCGTAGCGCGTGATGACCTGGGCCGTGACGGTGCGCAGGTCCTCGGTCCACAGCCGGGCCGTGCCACCGTCCTCGAGGCGCACCTGCTCGTGGGCCTGCAAGGGGTGGAACTCCTCGGTCACCACACCCAGCAGGTCGCGGAAGGCCCCGGGGTAGCCGCCCAGGCGCACCCGGTCCTGCTCGTCGACCACGCCGCTGAAGAAGGTCACCACCGCGTGCCCACCGGCGGCCACGAAGGCCTCGACCTGGGCGGCATGCTCGTCCCGCACCAGGTAGAGCTCGGGCACGACGACCATGCGGTAGCCGGTCAGGTCCGCGCCTGGCGGCAGCACGTCGACGGTGAGCCCCTGGGCCCGCAGCGCGAGGTAGACGCGGTGCACCTGGTCCAGGTACTCGACCTCGGTCGAGGGGCGGTTCTCGGCGTCGGCGGCCCACCAGGTCTCCCAGCTGAACAGCAGGGCGACGTCGGCCTCGACGCGGCTGCCCGCGACCTCCTGCAGCGCGGTGAGGGTGCGGCCCAGCTCGAGGACCTCGCGCCAGGTGCGGGTGTCGGTGCCGGCGTGCGGCAGCAGGGCCGAGTGGAACTTCTCGGCGCCCTGGACCGACGCCCGCCACTGGAAGAAGCACAGCCCGTCGGCGCCGCGGGCCAGGTGCCCCAGGGAGTTGCGCAGCATCTCGCCCGGCCGCTTGGCCACGTTGACCGGCTGCCAGTTGACCGCGCTCGTCGAGTGCTCCATGAGCATCCAGGGACCGCCCTGGGCCAGGCCGCGGGTCGCGTCGGCCGCGAAGGCGAGCTCGGCGGTCGGGTCGGCCAGGCGGTGGTCGAGGTAGTGGTCGTTGGCGATGACGTCCATGTGCGGGGCCCAGGACCAGTAGTCCACGTCCCGCCGGTGCGCGGTGACCATGAAGTTGGTGGTTACCGGGACCGTGCTGTGGCGGCGCAGCACCGCGGCCTCGGCGAGGTAGTGGTCGAGCAGCTCGTCGGAGCTGAAGCGCTGGTAGTCCAGGGCCTGGCCCGGGTTGGGGGTCGAGACCGTGAGCCGGGGCGGCAGCACCTCGGCGAAGGAGGAGTACCGCTGACTCCAGAAGCTCGTCCCCCACGCGGCGTTGAGCGCGTCGACGTCGGTGTAGCGCTTCTCGAGCCACCCGCGGAAGGCCGCGGCCGAGGTGTCGCAGTAGCAGAGCGCGTTGTGGCAGCCGAGCTCGTTGGACACGTGCCACAGGGCGACGGCGGGGTGCGCGGCGTAGCGCTGGGCGACCTGCTCGACCAGGCCCAGGGCGTAGCTGCGGAAGACCTCCGAGCTGGGGCACCAGGCCTGGCGGCCCCCGGGCCAACGCGTGGTGCCGTCAGCCATCACGGGCAGGATCTCGGGGTGCCGGGTGCTCAGCCACGGGGGCGGGGAGGAGGTGCCGGTGCCGAGGTTGGCACTGATGCCGTGCTCGTGGAGCAGGTCGAGCACCTGGTCGAGACGGGAGAAGTCGTACTCCCCCGGCCGCGGCTCGACGTCGGCCCAGCCGAAGACGTTGACGGCGACGAGCGAGACGCCGGCCTGCTGCATGAGGACCATGTCCTCGCGCCAGACCTGCGGGTCCCACTGCTCGGGGTTGTAGTCGCACCCGAGCACGAGCCCGTCCGCGGGCCAGGGCCGCGTGGGGACGTCGGGGACTGCGCTGCTCATCGTGCTCCCTTGCTCGTGAGCCCTCGGGAACCGCGATGTCCCAGGGGTGTCTGTGACCGTTCACAGAGAGACCAAACCGTCATGAGGCGTGTGCTCTGTGACCGGGCACAGATTAAGTACGGGTTTCTCTCGGTGTCAACACTCTCGCCGTCGAGCGGTGCTGCGGCGAGCGTTCTCCGCGTTCGCGGGCGATACGATCCGGGCATGTCCACGGCCGGGCCGCGACCCCGTCGCGCCACGATCCGCGACGTCGCCCTCGAGGCCGGCGTCTCGCGGGGCACCGTCTCGCGCGTGCTCAACGGCGAGCCCTACGTCTCCGCCCAAGCCCGCGAGGCCATCGAGAAGGCCGTGGCCCGGGTCGGCTACGTGCCCAACTCGGCGGCCCGCAACCTCGCGACCCGCCGCTCCCAGGCCATCGGCTTCATCGTCCACGAGCCCCACGAGCTCTTCCTCGAGGACCCGAACATCGGCGCGATCCTTCTGGGCGCCAACCGGGTGCTCTCCGGCTCGGACCACCAGATGGTCAGCCTGGTCATCGACTCCGAGCGGGACAGCCGCCGGGTGGCCCGCTACCTCAGCGGCGGGTTCGTCGACGGCGCCGTCGTCGTCTCCGCGCGGCAGGACGACACCCTGCTCACCACCATCTCCCGCCTGGGCATCCCCGCGACCCTGGTCGGCCGCCCACCCGCGACCTCCCGCGTGCCCTGGGTCGGCATCGACAACAAGGGCGCGGCGCGAGCGATCACCGAGCACCTGATCAGCACCGGTCGACGGCGGGTCGGGATGATCGCTGCCGCACTGGACCGCGACTCGGGTTCCGATCGCCTCGCCGGGTTCCGGGAGGCCCTGGGCCCGGCCTTCGACCGGCGGCTCGTCGTCGAGAACCAGCTCTACGAGTACACGGCGGGCCGCACCGGGATGATCGAGCTGCTCGAGCGCGAGCCCGAGGTCGACGGCGTGTTCGCCGCCTCGGACGCGATCGCGGCCGGGGTGCTCGACGCGCTCCGCGCGGCCGGGCGTCGCGTGCCTGAGGATGTCGGCGTCGTCGGCTTTGACGACAGCTCCTGGGCCCTGCGCTGCCAGCCGTTGCTCACCACCGTGCACCAGCCCGCCCGCCTGCTCGGCGAGGCTGCCGCAGCCTCGGTGCTCGCCCAGCTGCGCGGGACGGCGACCGACGATCCCGCGGGTGGTCTGCTCGAGACCCACGTCGTGGTGCGGGAGTCGGCCTGAGGCAGGGCCGCACGGGTTGAACCTGGCTAATCTCAGCGCCTCTGGAAACTAGACGATGCGACCATGGCGCAGTGGTACTACCAGCGGTACCATGGGACGGTGCCTTCGGTTGCCAAGATCGTCGCGGCGATGCAGGCCAACCCGCGCAACATCCGCTACGACGATCTGACGAAGGTGTGTGAGCACTACTTCGGTCGACCCCGAACCGGCAGCGGATCGCACGCAGTGTTCAAGACGCCCTGGCCCGGCGACCCACGGGTCAACATCCAGAACGACCACGGACGGGCCAAGCCCTACCAAGTCAGGCAAGTGCTCTCCGCGATCGAGAAGAAGGAGGCAGAGGCATGAGCAAGGCGAGCAACGTCGACATCACCCGATACACCTACCGGGTCACCTGGTCCGCCGAGGACGAAGAGTACGTCGCCACCTGCCTGGAGCTGCCCTCCCTCTCGTGGCTCGCCGACACCCAGGAAGATGCCCTCCGAGGGCTGCGCGAACTCCTCGCCGATGTTGTCCAGGACATGCTCAGCAACCACGAGCCGGTACCTGAACCGCTGTCGTCGCGGGCCTACTCCGGCAAGTTCAACCTCCGCATCGGAGAGCAACTCCACCGCAGGCTCGCCATGGAGGCCGCCCAGGAGCACCTGAGCCTCAACCAGTACGTCGTGCGGCGCCTGACGAACGCATCCTGACGGCCCGAATCGACGCACGGTCGTGCCGCTGACATGGCGAGACATCACCCGGCCATGGCGACGTCCGCCTGACTCGGGCTACTCGCGCGACGTCGACACGTCAGCCCGGCGACGGCGCACCGCACGGCGTATCCAGTCGACCAGAGTCTCGGCGAGGGTTCCGATCGCGAACGCCTGCACAGCCTGCGTGGCTGGGTCGCTCATGTTCACGGTCTGCGACGCGATCGCCACGCAGCCCGCCAGGAGCCAGAAGGGCGCCAACGCTGCCCATCGGCGCCAATCCCGCGGGCCGAACCGCCGGTTCACCACTCTCGCGTAGGTGACGCCCAAGAAGGCGCCTAGGACAGTACTGAGTAGGAACACGAACAACTCCTCACGGCACAACAGGCAGTCCCGTCACGCTAGCCCCGACGTCGCCTGGCCCCGCAGCCGCGGCACATCGGACGTCCTGACCGAGACCAATCGGCATGCCGGCCACGCCGACATCCTGCGCGAACAGCTGGACGAGGCCGTCACCGAGGGCACGGCGACACCTTCCGACGACGACTGGGCGGCGCACCGGTCGCGGATCGACACTGCAGCTCGGGCCGCAGCCCGCCTGGCCTGACGCGGTCCAGACTCTGACCGGCAGCTGCACGTGGCGGCATTCCGGCTTTCTTCATCGTGGCCATCAGCGTCTAGCTCTCGCTAGTCCGTCAAGGGAAAAAGAACGCGGGTGCGCGCTCCCTAGAACCACGGTGCGGCGCTCTAGGCTGAGCACATGAAGGAACTGATCGCTCGAGACCTCGCTGCCGAGCTGGAGCAGGTGGTGGATCACTGGACGCCACGGGTCGTCGGGCGCGTCAACGATCAGTACGTCAAGGTCGCGAAGCTGCTCGGGGAACTCGTCTGGCATGCGCATGAGCACGAGGACGAGATGTTCCTCGTGCTCTCGGGGCGTCTGCGTATCCAGCTCGAGGGCGCCGCTGACGTCGAGCTGGGCCCCGGTCAGTTCTACGTGGTGCCACGAGGTGTTCGCCACAACCCGGTGGCCGATGAAGAGGTGCACATCGTGCTCATCGAGACGGTGACCACGACGCACACCGGCGACGTCACGGTCGCCGGTACCGTTCCGGTCGACCAGCAGGTGGGCGACTTCGTCTGACCCAGGACTCGCTTCGCAGCGATCGGAGAGCGACGTCGCCCCGCCGAGCTACCCCCCGACGAGCACCTGCACCAGCAGGATCTTGACGATGATCCCCAGGGCGAACAGCGCCGCGTACCCGGCCTCGACGCGCTCGTCGACCACCCGTGAACTCGCGTAGGCGAGGATCGCCGGCTGCCCGACCAGGCCCGCGAGCGCCCCCGAAGCCCGTGGTGCGCTCACCCCGAGCCACCGCGCCCCGGCGACGAACAGCCCGCAGGCCAGCCCCACCACCACCAGCGCGAGCACGACCACCCGCAGCCCGGTCCCGGTGAAGGCTTCGCTCGCGAAGGCCTGCCCCGAGGAGAGCCCGACGGCGGCGAGGAAGAGCAGCAGACCGATCTGCCGGATGGTCAGGTTCGCGGCCTGCGGCATGCCCCACACCAAGGGCCCGGTGCGCTCGACGTGCCCGAGCACCATCCCGACCAGCAGCGGCCCGGCGGCCGAGCCCAGCGCGAAGGCGATCCCACCCGGCAGCGGCAGCGTCACGAGCCCGACGGCCAGCCCCACCGCGAGCCCGATCCCCGCGGTCACGGCGTCGATCTCCGAGACGCGCCGCTCGGAGTCCCCGAAGAACCGGGTGACCTCCTCGAGACGGTCCCGGGGCACGACGGCGAGCACCCGGTCGCCGAGCTCGAGGGTCAGCTCGTCCCGCGCGAGCAGGTCCAGGTCACCGCGCCGCACCCGGGTGACCACGCCGTCGAACCGGCCGGGGACGTCGAGCTCGGCGACGGTGCGCCCGGCCACCCGACGGTCGGAGACGACGAAGCGCTGGTGGTCCACCACGGTGCGGTCGTGCGCGAGGTGGGCCTCCACGCGGTGGCCGAGGTGACCGATCGCAGCCTCGACCTCCTCCCCCGGCCCGACGACGACGACCTGGTCCCCCGGGCGCAGCTGCTCCTGCTCGTCGACCACCCGCATGCGCCCGTCCCGCGCGAGGTAGGACATCCGGACCTTCTGCTCGCGGTAGCCGGGTACTCCGTCGAGGGTGGTGGGGCGCTCGACCTCGGCGGTGGCCGCGTCGAGGCCGACCCCGGCGGCCGGCTCGGGGTCCTTCCCGGCAGGCCAGCGACGCCGGACCGTCGCGGCGACCACGAGGATCGCGACGGTGACCCCCACGGGGTAGGCCAGGGAGTAGCCGACCGCAGGCTCGGCGCTGCCCGCGGCGGTCTGCGCGGCGGCGAGGGCGGGGGTCGAGGTCAGCGCCCCGGTGAAGGCCCCGGCCTGGAGCGGCCCGCCGAGGCCGAGGACGTTGCCCAGCGCCACCGTCGTCGCCGCGATCACCAGCAGCACCGCGACGCCGAGTCCCATCAGTGGGAGCTGGCGCCGCAGGTCCCGGAAGAAGGTGCTCCCCGCAGCCAGGCCCACCGTGTAGACGAAGAGCGCGAGCCCCAGGGTCTGCACCAGCCCGAGCCCCTCCCCGAGCCGCTCGTCCACGGCCCCGAGGGCCAGCCCGACGAAGAGCGCCCCCGCAGCCCCGAACCGCACCGGCCCGAAGGGCACCGCCCCCAGGGCCGTACCGAGGGCCACCACGAGGAAGATCGTCAGCAGCGGCGACCCGGCCAGGACGTCCACCACAGAGCTCATGCCCCGACGGTACGGCGAGACCGGGAGTCGCGGGCGGGTAGGCAGCTCGGCGGCTGGCAGGCTGGGCCCCATGAGCACCTCGGCGGCCGCCGGATCGGCACGGCCCGACAGGCAGGCCTTCCCGTGACCCGTCAGCACCTGGCCCCGCGGCTCCTCGCCGTCGTCGCCCTCGGTGGAACCCTCGGCACCGCAGCCCGCTACCTGCTCGCGAGCGCCGTGACCCAGGACGGCGGCACCTGGCCGACGGCGACCTTCCTCGCCAACCTGCTGGGGGCCTTCCTGCTCGGCCTGCTGCTCGAGGCCTTGGTGCGTCGCGGCGCCGAGAGCCCCCGGGGCCAGGTGCTGCGCCTCGGCCTGGGCACCGGGGTGCTCGGCGGGTTCACGACCTTCTCGAGCCTGGCCCTCGAGCTCGACCGCCTGCTGGCCGACGGCGCGGTCGTACTCGCCGCGGGCTACGCGGCCGCCTCGCTGACCCTCGGCCTCGCGGCCTGCTTCGCGGGCGTCACCCTGGCCGCTCGGGC
>NZ_JALPKN010000166.1 GCF_023630195.1 Actinotalea sp. C106
GGCCCTACCCACCCTGGGGTCCGACGGCGCCGCCCGCCTGGGGCTGGTGCGCGTCGCGGGCACCGGTCCCGAGGACGAGGTCCGCGCCCTGGTGGACCTGCGCCCCGTCTCGGCTACCGACGCCGGCGGCCCGGTCACCTGGTGGCTCGCCTCGGACCTCGGCGAGCTCGCGACCGGGGGAGCCCTGCGCGCCGACCACGTGCTCGGCGTCGGCGGGGCCTCGGCCACCCTCGCCCAGGTCACGGTGCGGGACCACCGTCGGCGCACCCTGGACCTCGGCACCGGCTGCGGGATCCAGGCCCTGCACGCGGCCCGGCACAGCGACGCCGTCGTCGCCACCGACATCTCCTCGCGCGCCCTGGGGTTCGCGGCCTTCAACGCGGCCCTCGCCGAGGTCGAGCTCGACCTGCGCCAGGGGTCGATGCTCGAGCCGGCCGACGGGCTGTTCGACCTGGTGGTCTCCAACCCGCCGTTCGTCATCACCCCGCGGGGGGCGGGGTCCGCAGGACACGAGCCGGGTCAGGGGGCGGGTGAGCCGTCGGGGGAGCCCGTGCCTCGCTACGAGTACCGCGACGGCGGGCGCAGCGGGGACGACCTGGTCCGCGACCTGGTCCGGGAGGTCGGCGGCGTGCTCGCCCCCGGGGGCGTCGCCCAGCTCCTCGGCAACTGGGAGCACCGCCGCGGGGCGGACTGGCGCGAGCGGGTCGGTGCCTGGGTCGACGAGGCAGGCCTGGACGCCTGGGTGGTGCAGCGCGAGGCCCAGGACCCGGCCGAGTACGCCGAGACCTGGTTGCGCGACGGAGGCTCGACCCCGGACCGCGACCCCGCCGCCTGGGCCGCCGCGTACGGCGCGTGGCTCGAGGACTTCGCCTCCCGGGAGGTCGACGCCGTGGGCTTCGGCCTGGTACTGCTGCGTCGTCCCCTCTCCGGCCCGCCCACGCTGCGCCGGTTGGAGGAGTGGTCCGGCCCGGTCCGCCAGCCCCTCGGGGCGCACCTCGCCACCTGCCTCGCGGCCCACGACACCCTCGAGGCCCTCACCGACGCGGACCTCGCCGACCGCCGGCTCCTCGTGGCCCCCGACGTGACCGAGGAGCGGCACCTGACCCCCGGTGCGAGCGACCCCACCGTGGTGCTGCTGCGCCAGGGCGACGGCTTCGGCCGCTCGGTGCGGGCCGGCACGGCGCTCGCGGGCCTGGTCGGGGCCTGCGACGGCGAGCTCACGGTCGGGCAGATCATCGGGGGAGTCGCGGCCCTCCTCGACGTGCCTGCCGACGCCCTGGCCGCCGAGCTGCTGCCCGAGGTGAGGGGGCTGGCGCGCGACGGGTTCCTGCACGTGACCTGACCCGGGCGTGCACGGGACCTGGCGCGGGTGTGCACGGGACCTGACCAGACCTCGAATACCTTAGGGCGGGTGACCCCTGCATCGGCCGACCCCACCCGGGACCACGCCAAGCCCTCGGTGATCCGCCGCGAGGGCCACCGTGCCCCTGCTGTGGTCGTGGCGATCGTCGCGGCCGTCGGCGTGTGGGTCATGTGGCGCTTCTTCGTCACCACGCAGCGCGGGCAGACCCTCGACCAGGCGGCCTTCGACGGCTCGCGCTACGGCCGCACCACCCTGTGGCAGGTCGCCGAGCCCGTGCTGGACGTCATCTCGCTCCCGTTCATCGCGATCGTCCTCGTCGCGGCGATGCTGCTCGCGGTGCTCCAACGACGGGTGGTCCTCGCCGTCCAGGTCGCTGTGCTCATGGGGGGCGCGAACCTGACCACCCAGCTGCTCAAGCACGTGGTCTTCGACCGTCCCGACCTCGGCGTCGGGGACACCCTCGACAACGCGCTGCCCAGCGGTCACACCACGGCGGCGGCCTCGGTCTCGGCGGCGCTGCTCTTCGTGGTGCCCCGCCGGCTCCGGCCCCTCGCCGCGGTGGTCGGCGTCGCCTACACCTGCGCGACGGGGATCTCGACCCTGGTCGGAAGGTGGCACCGGCCGAGCGACGCGGTCGCGGCGATGCTGGTGGTGCTGGCGTGGGCCGGGCTGGCCAGCGCGATCGGCAGCCACGGCAGGGCGGTCCGTGGCCCTGAGCGTCCGCGCGGCACCGTCCTCGTCGTCGTCGGGCTGCTCCTGGCGGGGGTGCTCGCGGGGCTGGGCACGGCGCTGTCCCTGCGCGAGAGCCTCGGCGGGGTCGACGGCGGGCTGACCTCCTCCCGAGAGATGACGATCGCCTACGCGAGCGGATCCTTGGGGGTCGTGGCCGTGGTGTGCGTGGCCTTCGCGCTGCTCCTCCTGCTGCGCCAGGCGGCTGAGCCACGGGTGGTCGAGGTCGCCCCCCGGCCCTCGGCCACGTGGCCGACGGGCGGGCCCGCCGCAGGGCCCCCACGCTGAACCGTGGGACGCTGAGGGTCTCGCGCCGCTCCACAGGGCGGCGGGACGTCCGTCACCGTGGTTGACGCGAGGTCGTAGAGTGCCCGATCGACGGGTGTCCCCACCTGGGGCGCCCACGTTCCGTCTGATCCTCTCGAAGGAAGCAGGTCCGCATGCCGGCTGGTCGCAAGCTCGTGATCGTCGAGTCGCCGGCCAAGGCGCGCACGATCGCCAGCTACCTGGGTGACGGCTACACCGTCGAGGCCTCGGTGGGCCACATCCGGGACCTGCCGCAGCCCTCCGAGCTGCCCGCGGACATGAAGAAGGGCCCCTTCGGCAAGTTCGCCGTCGACGTCGAGAACGGTTTCGAGCCGTACTACGTCGTCGACGCGGACAAGAAGAAGAAGGTCTCCGAGCTGAAGAAGCTCCTCAAGGACGCCGACGAGCTCTACCTCGCGACCGATGAGGACCGCGAGGGCGAGGCCATCGCCTGGCACCTGCTGGCCGAGCTCAAGCCCAAGGTCCCGGTCAAGCGGATGGTCTTCCACGAGATCACCCGGGAGGCCATCGGCCGGGCCCTCGAGGCCACCCGCGACGTCGACGACCGCCTGGTCGACGCCCAGGAGACCCGCCGCATCCTGGACCGCCTCTACGGGTACGAGATCTCCCCGGTGCTGTGGCGCAAGGTCCGTCAGGGTCTCTCGGCCGGCCGCGTCCAGTCGGTCGCGACCCGCCTGGTGGTCGAGCGCGAGCGCGAGCGCATGGCCTTCCGCGCCGCGGACTACTGGGACGTGACCGGCACCTTCGCCCAGTCCTCGCCCTCGGTCGAGACCGAGGAGGGCTCGTTCGGCGCGCGCCTGTCCCAGCTCGGCGGCCGCCGGGTGGCCACCGGACGGGACTTCGACGACCGCGGCCAGCTCCGCAACGCCGACGTCGCGCACCTCGACGAGCAGCGGGCCACCGCGGTCGCCGCCGGCCTGCAGGAGGCGTCCTTCGCCGTCCTCAGCCTGGAGACCAAGCCGTACACCCGCCGTCCCGCAGCGCCGTTCACCACCTCGACCCTCCAGCAGGAGGCGAGCCGCAAGCTGCGGATGAACTCGCGCCAGACCATGCGCACCGCGCAGGGCCTGTACGAGAACGGCTACATCACCTACATGCGTACCGACTCGCCCGCGCTCTCGAGCCAGGCGATCGACGCGGCCCGCCGTCAGGCCTCCGAGCTCTACGGCCCCGAGTTCGTGCCCGACAAGGCACGCGTCTACGCCTCGAAGAACAAGGGCGCCCAGGAGGCCCACGAGGCCATCCGCCCCGCGGGTGACCACTTCCGCACCCCGGCCCAGGTGGCCAAGGAGCTCTCCGGGGACCAGTTCCGGCTCTACGAGCTGATCTGGAAGCGCACCGTCGCCTCGCAGATGGCCGACGCGCGCGGCTCGACCGCCTCGGTCCGCCTCGGCGCGGACGTCGCCCTCGAGGAGGGCACCACCCAGGCGGTCTTCTCGGCCTCGGGCACGGTCATCACCTTCCGCGGCTTCCTCGCCGCGTACGAGGAGGGGCGCGACCTCGATCGCTACGCCGAGGAGCAGGGTGCGGCCGCGAGCACCAAGGGCGAGCGCGAGACCCGGCTGCCGCAGATGGCCGAGGGAGACGCCCTCACCGGCACGGACCTCACTGCCGACGGGCACTCGACCTCCCCGCCGCCGCGCTTCACCGAGGCGAGCCTGGTCAAGGCCCTCGAGGAGCGCGGCATCGGTCGTCCCTCGACCTACGCCGCGACCATCTCGGTGATCCAGGACCGGGGCTACGTGACCTCCCGTGGTCAGGCGCTCGTGCCGAGCTGGTTGGCCTTCGCGGTGATCCGGCTGCTCGAGGAGAACTTCGACCGCCTGGTCGACTACGACTTCACGGCCTCGATGGAGCTCGACCTCGACGCGATCGCCGCGGGGGACAAGGACCGTGTCGAGTGGCTCACCCAGTTCTACTTCGGTGCCGGGGGCAAGGCTGCTCAGGGCGCGACGGCCGGACCCCAGGGCGGCGGTCTCCAGGGGCTCGTCGCGAACCTCGGTGAGATCGACGCGCGCGAGGTGAACTCGATCGACATCGGCGAGGGCATCACCCTGCGGGTCGGGCGCTACGGCCCCTACCTCGAGGTGCCCGGAGCCGAGGGCGAGGAGGCGCGCCGTGCCTCGGTCCCCGACGACCTCGCCCCCGACGAGCTCACGGTCGACAAGGCCCGCGAGCTCATCGAGAGCCAGCCCGAGGGTGACATCGTGCTGGGCGAGGACCCCGAGAGCGGTCACTCGGTGATCGCGCGCAAGGGACGGTTCGGTCCGTACGTGACCGAGGTGCTGCCCGAGCCCGAGCTCGACGAGGGGCTCTCGGCCGCGGCCCGCAAGAAGGCCCTGGCCGCCCTGCCGAAGCCGCGCACGGCCTCGCTGCTCAAGACGATGGACCTGCAGACCCTCACCCTCGAGGACGCGCTGCGCCTGCTGTCCCTGCCGCGGGTGGTCGGCACCGACCCCGAGTCGGGGGACCCGATCACGGCGCAGAACGGCCGCTACGGCCCCTACCTGAAGAAGGGCACCGACTCCCGGACCCTGCCGACCGAGGAGGCGATGTTCGACATCACCCTCGAGGAGGCCCTCGCCATCTACGCCCAGCCCAAGCGTGGGCGCGGGGCGTCGGCCGCCGCGCCTCTGCGCGAGCTCGGTGAGGACCCGGTGAGCAAGAAGCCCGTGGTGGTCAAGGACGGCCGGTTCGGCCCGTACGTGACCGACGGCGAGAGCAACGCGACCCTGCGCAAGGAGGACGCCGTCGAGTCGGTCACCCTCGAGCGCGCGGCCGAGCTGCTCGCCGAGAAGCGGGCCCGCGGTCCGGTCAAGAAGAAGACCACCCGCCGCGCACCCGCCAAGAAGACCACGGCCAAGGCCAAGGCCCCCGCGAAGAAGGCCGCTCCGAAGAAGTCCTGAGGGCGGGGCCCGACCCGGTCTGCGACGGCCTCACGGGTGCAGCCGGTCGGTGCCCAGGCCTCAGAGGTCCTCGTCGTCGGTGCGGAACCCAACGACCTTGTGGCTGCCGTCGCAGAACGGCTTGATCCCTGAGGCCCCGCAGCGGCACAGCGCGACGGTCGGGCGTTGCCGGGGCGCCGGCGTGCCGTCGGGGCCGAGGATCTCGACGTCGCCCCGGACCAGCAGCGGTCCGTCGGGGCAGGCGGTGATGCTGGCCCACGGCGTGGCAGGCCGGGCGGGGGCTCCGGCGGAGGTGGGCGCGGCGGGATGGCCGGCGTCGTCGTGCCCGGTCGGGGAGGTCGTCACCCGTGAAGTGAACCCTGCCGGCCAGCCTCCCGCGCGTTGAACGGTTCCAGATGCGGACCTCCGGACGGGGTGCGAACCTGACGCTCCCCACCCGCCCCATCGGCCGCCCGGCCCGGGGCGCAGCACGATCTTTCAGGAGAACCCATGCGTCGCCCCACCCCTCGCGGCCCTCTCAGCACCCACCTGCTCGCCGTCCTCGACGGTGCGCCCGGTCCCGCGCCGGCCCTGGTCGAGGCGGCCCGCACCGCCGCCGCGTCGAGCCGAGACGTCGTCGAGGACGAGGACGTCCAGCTCACGCTGCTCTCGCTCTACGAGCTGCACTACCGCGGCATCGACGGGGTGGATGACGCCTGGGAGTGGCACCCCGACCTCATCGCCGCCCGCGGGGTGCTCGAGGAGGCCTTCGAGGCCGAGCTGCGTGCCCGGGTCCCCGTCCCGCAGACCGAGGCCCGGACCGCCGACGAGATCGCCCGCGCGCTGTTCGAGCTGACCAGCGCCGAGGACGGTCCGAGCCTGGCCCGCCACATCGCCAGGCGCGCGACCGCCGAGCAGGTCGACGAGTTCGCGATGCACCGTTCGATCTACCACCTCAAGGAGGCCGACCCGCACAGCTGGGCCCTGCCGCGGCTGACCGGCCGGCCCAAGTCGGCCCTCGTGGAGATCCAGGCCGACGAGTACGGCGGCGGGCGCCCGGGCTACGTCCACGCCGAGCTCTTCGGCTCGACCCTGCGCGCCATGGGGCTGGACGACCACGACGGGACCTACCTGGACCGGGTCCCGGCCTCGACCCTCGCCTCGGTCACCATGATGAGCATGTTCGGCCTGAACCGTCGGCTGCGGGGTGCGATCACCGGGCACCTCGCGGCCTTCGAGATGACCTCCTCGGTGCCCAACCGGCACCTCAGCAACGGCTTCCGCCGGGTGGGGCACGGGCCGGAGGTCACGGCCTACTTCGACGAGCACGTCGAGGCTGACGCCGTGCACGAGCAGATCGCCGGTCGGGACCTCGCCGGGGCGCTGGCCGAGGACGAGCCGGCCCTGCGCGAGGACGTCCTGTGGGGGGCGGCGGCCTGCCTGGCCGTGGACGGACTGGCCGGGCGCCGGATCCTCGAGGCGTGGGAGCGCGGCGAGAGCTCGCTGCGACCGGTGCCCGCAGCAGCCGCGGCATAGGCCGGTCCGCGGCCCGGTCCACAGCCTCAGTTCCACCCGGCCCGGCCCGGCCCGGCCCGCCCCGGCTGGACCCGGCTGGGGCGGGTGACGCCGGTCCTGCGGGCCGGCGTCGATCGGGGTCACCATCTGACCCC
>NZ_JALPKN010000167.1 GCF_023630195.1 Actinotalea sp. C106
GTGAGGAGCTTGGAGTCCGCGACCCCGGGCGGGCAGGCCCGCGTCGTCAGGTCGACCGCGACGACGCCCACGCTCACCGGTCCGGCCAGCGCCCCCCGCCCGACCTCGTCCATACCTGCGACGACCCGCGCGCCGCCCCGCAGCAGGGCGCGCTCGTGGCGCAGGTCGGGACGGCGACGGGTCATGGGACCTCCGCGAAGGTCTCTCCGGGGTTGCGCAGCAGCGTCCAGCGGTCGGCGGGCCAGACCGTCACGAAGGCGACCCCCACGACGTTGTCGAGGGGGACGCTCCCCCCGCCCGGGTCACCCTGCTTGTAGCGCGAGTCCTGGGAGTTCTGCCGGTTGTCGCCCATGACCCACAGGCCGCCCGCGGGCACGGTCACGGAGAACTCCATCTCGCTGGCCTCCGAGCCGGCCGCGAGGTACGGCTCGTCGATCGCGACCCCGTTGACCAGGAGCCGCCCGTCGGCGTCGCAGCACTCGACCGTGTCCTCGGGCAGGGCGACGACCCGCTTGATGAGGTGCTCCCCGGAGTCCTGGGGCAGCAGGCCGATGAAGGTCAACCCCTCGGTGAGCGCCTCGCGCCACGCCGGCTGGGGGGTGGTGGGCTGGGTGGGGAGCCAGCCTCCCGGGTCCTTGAAGACGACGACGTCGCCGCGGTTCACGTCGAGGGGTCCCGGCGCGAGCTTGGTCACGAGCACCCGGTCACCGATCGCGAGGGTGTCCTCCATCGAGCTGCTCGGGATGAAGAAGGCCTGCACCAGGAAGGTCTTGATGATCAGGGAGAGCACGAGGGCGCTCACGACGATCACGAAGGACTCCCGCAACCAGGCCCCTGCTCCCCCGCTCGGGCGGCTCCGCCCGTGGCGTGCCGGCGCCCGGTGCTCCCGTTCGGTGCCCTCCGCCGCGGTGGGGCCGGGCAGAACCGGCTCGTGCGCACCGCCGAGACCAGGGGTCGGGGCCGGGGTGCTGGAGGGGCTCGTCACGGGACAACTCTGCCATGCCCGAAGCGCCAGCCCCGTGCAGGCCCGGCCCGGGGACGACGACGGGCGGCCACCCGGAGGTGACCGCCCGTCTGCCGAGACGTCGAGCTGCTCAGCCCTTCTTGGGGGCAGGCGTCTCGCGCTTCTCCTTGATCTTGGCCTTCTTGCCGCGGAGCTTGCGGAGGTAGTAGAGCTTCGCGCGGCGGACGTCACCGCGGGTCACGACCTCGATGGAGTCCAGGGTCGGGGAGTGCACCGGGAAGGTGCGCTCGACACCCACGCCGAAGCTGACCTTACGGATGGTGAAGGTCTCGCGGACGCCGCCGCCCTGCCGGGCGATCACGACGCCCTGGAAGGCCTGCACGCGAGAGCGGCTGCCCTCGACGACGTTGACGTTCACCTTCAGGGTGTCCCCGGGACGGAAGTCCGGGACGTCCGAGCGCAGCGATGCTGCGTCGACCGAGTCCAAAATGTGCATGGTGGTCACTTCCCCGCCCTGCCACAGGTCAGGCGCGTCATCACGGGCAGCAGAGCTGCCTCGCCGGATCGGGTACGGGTGCGTCAACGCTCGAGAGCTGCCGTGACCGCCTCCCCTGTGGCAGAGACGCGGCGACGCACACCAGCAGGTCAGTCTGCCACACGCCCGGGCGGACCGACGACGCGCAGGCCGTCGTCGCCGACCTCCCAGCCCAGCTCGGCCAGCCGGTCGCGGTCGCGGCGGTCGAGGTCCTCGACGGCCAGCCGCTCGATCAGGTCGGGACGTCGCCGCGCCGTCCGCTCCAGGGCCTGGTCCCGGCGCCAGCGCTCGATCCGCGCGTGATGCCCCGAGAGCAGCACCTCGGGGACCTCGTGCCCGCGCCACTCCGGCGGCCGCGTGTACACCGGGTACTCGAGGGTGCCCGCGGCCCCGTGCGACTCCTCCACGAGCGAGGCGGGGTTGCCCACCATCCCCGGCAGCAACCGCGCCACGGCCTCGACCAGGACCAGGGCGGCGACCTCGCCGCCGTTGAGCACGTAGTCACCCAGCGAGAGCTCGGTCACGGCCGTTCCACGACCGCGGTAGTGCTCGGCGACCCGGGCGTCGATCCCCTCGTAGCGCCCGCAGGCCACCACGAGGTGCGGTACGGCCGCCAGCCGCTCGGCCATGCGCTGGTCCAGGGGGGTGCCCGACGGGGTCGGGACCACGAGCTCGACATCTCCGGGATGCCCCTGCTCGCCGTCGAGCACCGTGTCGAGGGCCTCCCCCCAGACGTCGGGGCGCATGACCATCCCCGCTCCCCCGCCGAGGGGGCTGTCGTCGACCGTGCGGTGGCGGTCGTGCGCCCAGTCCCGCAGGTCGTGCACCCGCAGGTCGAGGAGCCCGGTCCGGCGGGCCTTGCCCACGAGGGACAGCTCGAGCGGCGCGAGGTACTCGGGGAAGATCGAGACGACGTCGATCCGCACGTCAGCCCTCGTCCGTCGGATCGGTCCCGGGCCGCGCCTCCTCGGCCGGTCCGTCGGCTGCGAGCAGGCCCTGGGGCGGGTCGAGCACGACGCGCCCCCCGGGGACGTCGACCACCGGGACGATGGCCCGCACGAACGGGACCAGCGTGCGCTGGCCGCCCGGCTCGAGGACCACGAGCGCGTCCTGCGCCGGGAGGTGCTCGAGCCCGACGACCTCCCCGACGACCGTGCCGTCAGCCCGTTCGGCCCGCAGCCCCGCGAGCTCGTGGGGGTACCAGGCGTCCTCCTCGTCGGACTCCTCGACCTCGACGACGAGCTCGACCCCGCGCAGGGCCTCGGCCGCCGAGCGGTCCTCGACCTGCGCGAAGGACACGTACCAACGGCCCGACAGGTCCCGGGTGCGCTCGACGGTCAGCGGGCCGGCGGAGGCCGGTCGGGTGCGGAGCACAGCCCCGACGGCGAAGCGCTCGGCCGGGGTGTCGGTCCGCACGTCCAGGCCGACCTCCCCGCGCAGGCCGTGCGCGCGGCCGACGGTGGCGACGGTGAGCTCCATGAGGTCCTCTCGAGGTCCCGGGGCACCGGGGGTCTGGGGTGGGGTGGACGACGAAGGCCCGGGCCCCAGGGTAGGGGACCGGGCCTTCGAGGGGTCGTGCTCAGCGGCGGTCGACGTCCACGACGTCGACCCGCACCGAGCCGTCCGGGGACATCGCGTTGACCACGGTGCGCAGGGCACGTGCGGTCCGGCCGCTGCGGCCGATCACCCTGCCGAGGTCCTCGGGGTGGACCCGGACCTCGAGGAGCTCCCCGCGACGCAGCGAGCGCGCACTCACCTGGACGTCGTCCGGGTGGTCCACGATGCCGCGGACGAGGTGCTCCAGGGCGTCGGCGAGCATCAGGCCTGCTCCTCCGCGGAGTCGTCGGACTCGGCGGCGGGCTTGGCGGCCTCGGCCTTGTCAGCGGCAGCCTTCTGCTCCGACGCCTTGGCCTTGGCCTTCTCGGCGGCCTCGGCAGCTGCGGCGATCGCCGCAGCGGCACCGGCCTCGCCCGAGGACTCCTTGACCCGCAGGGTGCCCTCGGTGCCCGGGAGACCCTTGAACTTCTGCCAGTCGCCCGTGATCTTGAGCAGGGCGGTGACCTGCTCGGAGGGCTGTGCACCGACACCGAGCCAGTACTGGGCCCGGTCCGAGTCGATCTCGATGAACGAGGGCTCCTCGGTGGGGTGGTACTTGCCGATCTCCTCGATCGCACGACCGTCACGCTTGGTGCGCGAGTCGGCGACGACGATGCGGTAGTACGGCGCTCGGATCTTGCCGAGGCGCTTCAGACGGATCTTGACGGCCACTGTGGTGGTCTCTCCTGGTTCTGCTGGGGTGGTCACCGCGCCCCGTCCTGTGGGGTAGGCGAGGCTAGGCGACCTGAGGACACGGCGTCGTCCGGGTAGAGGGGCCGAGCGCGCCGGGTACAGCGGGTCATTCTGCCAGATCCTCGGAGCTGCGTCGCACCACCTTCCGCACGGCCCGTTCAGGGCCGGTCGCTCACGCCCCTGGTCCCGCGACGAGGGCGCCGCCGAGCACCACGGCCATGGGCTGCTCGAGCACGGTGACGTCGCCGCGAGGATCCCGCGGGTAGACCACCAGGTCGGCCGGAGCCCCCTCCACGAGGGCCTGCACGCCGAGGTACTCCCGGGCCCGCCAGCTGGCCATCGCCACCACCTCGGCGGCCGGGATGCCCGCCGCGACCAGCTCGGCGGCCTCGGCCGGGAGCCGCCCGTGGGCGATCGTGCCGCCCGCGTCCGTCCCGACGAGGAGCCTCACCCCCGCCTCGTGGAGGGCGCGGACGTGCTCGTGACGCCGCTCGTGAAGGGCGCGCATCCGCGCTGCGAAGCGCGGGTACCGGGGATCTGCCTGGCTCGCGATCTCCGCGAACCTCTCCACCTGGAGCAGCGTCGGCACGACCGGCACCCCACGGCGAGCCACCTCGGCCGTGAGCTCGGGAGTCAGCCCGGTGCCGTGCTCGAGGCAGTCCACGCCGGCCTCGAGGAGGGCCGGCAGAGCCTCGGTCGAGAAGACGTGCGCGGTCACGCGAGCACCGGCCTCGTGGGCGGCAGCGACCGCCTCGGCCAGGAGGGCGTCGGGCCAGAGCGGACGCAGGTCCCCCTCGGGGCCCAGGTCGCGGTCGATCCAGTCGGCGACGAGCTTGACCCACCCGTCACCGCGACGGGCCTCCTCGGCTGCCGCGGCAGGCAGGTCCCGGACGTCCCGGAGCTCTCGGCCGTAGTGCCGCAGGTAGCGCTTGGGGCGGGCCAGGTGCCGGCCGGCCCGCAGCAGCCGGGGGAGGTCCGCACGCCCGTCGATCCAGCGCGTGTCCGCAGGAGATCCCGCGTCGCGCACGAGGAGGGTCCCGGCGTCGCGGTCCGCCAGGGCCTGCTCCTCGGCGGTCGCCCGGTCCACCGGACCCGACTCCCCCAGACCGATGTGGCAGTGCATGTCGACGAGCCCGGGGACCGCCCAGCCCTCGAGGACCTCGGGGGCTGCTGCGCGCCGGCCCCGGGGCGGCTCGAAGGTGACGCGCCCGTCGACGACCCAGAGGTCCTCGGTCTCGCTGCCGTCCCCGAGCAGGACTCGACCACGGACGTGCAGCGGCGGCCCGCCCGCGGGGTCGGCCTCAGGTCGTGGTTCGCGCACTGTCATCACCAGGAGACGTCGGGGTCAGCGGCCGAGGAACTTCTCGAACCCTGGGGGCAGGTCGAGGGCTGCGGGGTCCGGCTCGGCAGGCTGACCGCCCCCGAGACCGAAGGCCGATCCGGCCGGTCCCGCAGGAGCCTGGCCAGCCGCGCGCGAGGCCGCCTCCTTCTCCTGCTGAGCCCGCTTGGCCGGGTTGCCCGACTTGCCCTTGCGACCCTTCTTGGGCTGCGGGGCGGAGCGGCCCCGGGACTTCTTGCCTCCCATGCCGGGCAGCGAGCCCATGCCGGGCGGCATCCCCGGCACTCCCCCGCCCCGGGCCATCTGCTTCATCATCTTCTGCGCCCCGGCGAACCGCTCGAGGAGCTGGTTCACGTCGGTCGCGGTCGTGCCTGAGCCCCGCGCGATGCGGGCGCGTCGCGAGCCGTTGATGATCTTGGGGCTCTGACGCTCGGCGGGCGTCATCGATCGGACGATGGCCTCGATGCGGTCGACCTCGCGCTCGTCGAAGTTCTCGATGGCCTCCCGCATCTGGCCCATCCCCGGCATCATGCCGAGCATCTTCTTCATCGAGCCCATCTGCTTGAGGCCCTGCATCTGGGTGAGGAAGTCCTCGAGGGTGAAGTCCTCACCGCTCGCGAGCTTGCCCGCCATGGCCTCGGTCTGCTCGGCGTCGAAGGCGCGCTCAGCCTGCTCGATGAGGGACAGCACGTCGCCCATGTCGAGGATGCGCGAAGCCATCCGGTCCGGGTGGAAGACCTCGAAGTCGGTCAGCTTCTCACCGGTCGAGGCGAACATGATCGGGCGCCCCGTCACGCTCGCGACCGAGAGGGCCGCCCCACCGCGGGCGTCGCCGTCGAGCTTGGACAGCACGACGCCCGTGAACCCGACGCCGTCGGCGAAGGCCTGCGCGGTGACCACCGCGTCCTGGCCGATCATCGCGTCGATCACGAAGAGGATCTCGTCGGGCTGGACGGCGTCGCGGATGTCCGCGGCCTGCTGCATCATCTCCGCGTCGACGCCGAGACGTCCTGCGGTGTCGACGATCAGCACGTCGTGCTGGCGGGTCCGGGCGGTGGCGAGGCCCTCGCGTGCCACGGCGACCGGATCCGCCGCCGGGGCGATCTCGACCCCGCCCTCGCTACTCTCCTGGGCGCCAGGGTGGGGTGCGAAGACCGGCACGCCGGCCCGCTCACCGACCACCTGCAGCTGGGTCACCGCGTTGGGGCGCTGGAGGTCGGCGGCGACCAGCAGCGGGGTGTGCCCCTGCTCACGCAGGTGCCGGGCCAGCTTGCCCGCGAGGGTGGTCTTGCCCGCGCCCTGCAGACCCGCGAGCAGGATCACCGTGGGCGGGGTCTTGGCGAAAGCCAGCGGGCGCTGCTCCCCGCCGAGGACGGTGACGAGCTCCTCGTTGACGATCTTCACGACCTGCTGGGCAGGGTTGAGCGCCCCCGAGACCTCGACCGAGAGGGCGCGCTCACGGACCCGACCCGTGAAGCCACGGACCACGCTCACCGCGACGTCGGCGTCGAGCAGGGCGCGGCGGATCTCACGCACAGTGGCGTCGATGTCCGCCTCGGACAGGCGACCGCGGCTGCGCAGGTTCTTGAAGGTCGCGGTCAGACGGTCGGACAGCGTGGCGAACACGAAAGGGACCTCACCAGGCGCTAGGCGTGCAGGGGCGCTCCAGCCTACCCGTCGCGTCCCTGGTCCCCCGGCACGCCGTCCTCCTCGGCCGCAGGCCGGACCGTGCCGTCCACGGCCGGACGCGGGGTCGGCACCTCACCCCGCGGGGCTGCCGACCCCTCCTCGAGGGCGCGCCGGGCGCGGCCGGTGAGGTCGTCGACGAGCC